>NZ_JCALDG010000059.1:0-7611 GCF_059812735.1 Mycobacterium sp. NGS40 | reverse complement strand
CCCGCGCACGCCGAGGGGCCGCCGAGAAAACCTATCTGAAAGGCACTGATCCGATCCAACGCCGACCCATGTTCGTCATCCATTTCGGCATCGGAGTCCATCACGGGGTCACGCGTGGTGATGATCCCGGCCAGCACGTGGTCGAGCCCGTCAGCGGCACTTAGCGTGAAGCGTGGCGACTTACCTTGAGCTACCCAAAACAGATAGACACCTGCGAAACAATCGGCTTGCTGCTCACGCACGAGGGTGGGGTCTTTCCTCGTCACCAGTTTCGCCATCTGCTGCAGGGCGTGCCCGTACTCGTGCGCTAACACAGCAGTGACAGACATGTCGCCAAAGTACTGCCGCACAACCGCCATGAACCCCCTCCGATCCCAGGCGATCAAGTTGCACCCTGAGGTGAAAAAGGCGTTGAGGACTTGGTAGGTCTTGTTGCGGCACACCATCGGACTCGTCGGATCAGTGGAGTCGTAGGAGACTAGCGTGCCAACCCGGACGAAAGTGCCGCTCAGTGATTCGCCGTAAGTTGCCTGCCAGTACTCCTCGAGCTCGTTGACCGATAGCAACGACAACTTATCGATATTCCCGTTGTCGGTGTTGACCACCGTGCCGGTGGGACCGGGTGCGTTGGAACGAATCCCGCTCGGACCGTTAATCGCGAGCAGTCCCCCCACCCTGAATGGATTGTCAAACATCGACAACCCACGCCCGTCGACGACCGTCGAGCATCCTGCTACCAGCAATACCGTGCTAGCGCAGGCGAATGCCACCTTCACCCCAACCGGACAATCATGGCGCGCGTAGCCCATGGCTGGGTGAGCGTCCATCACCTGACCGCGCAGCGGACTGAACATTATCGGTACGTTGTGTACACGAATCCCTGGGTCACGGCTGCGGTTTCGCGGGAGTGGGCCTTGGCGGGTTAATAGGGCCGCAATTCAACCCCGGAATACACCCGCCGTTACTTGGATCGGGGACAATGCTATTGGTAGCCGGCGCAGAAGGATCCGCTGGGGGCGCCGGCGTCACGCTGGAGGCAGGGTCTGCGATCGGTGTGGTGGTGTTGTTCGACAATTCACCTGCGCCGAATCCAACCGCCAAGGCCAGAATGGTTGCTCCGCCGGCCAGTGTGATCGCGGTTTTGCTGTGGGACTTCATCATGTTCTCCCTTCTATGCAAGGGCTGTCGCCCTCATCACCGTCAAACTTAACCTCTTATACCCTGCGGGGGTAGGGACCTAAGTCCTCTCCGGATGTAGCCCGACAGAACCCACGCGATGGGCAGGCGCCGCGCCAGAGTCTGGGCGGTTCGCCCCTGTACGGTGAGTTTTGGCCGCTGCTCGGCGCGATGGTGGCCGACGTCGCGATGACGGTGATTTCCGAGTTTCGCCGACGCGTATCGGCCAAGACGAGACGCCTCCGATGGCGATCACGCAGGCACATTAATCACGTTGAACACCAGAGGAACAATCCAATGACTGACACACCGCTGTGACAATTGAGGCGTACCAGGTCCACGGCCGGCGTGTCGAAATGGGGACCGGACTTGCCGCTGGCAATCGGCGCTCACCACCATGACTGTCCCCCGCGGACACGACTTTATACCCTACCGGGGTAATAAATAAGCGCGGCTGGCGTTAAAGCCAGTGAAGGTCACACCAGCTGACCTGCGAGGCCTCCGGGCACCCATGGGATTGCAGGGGCACAGTCGCCCTGCCCACACTGTCGGATGGACGGTGGCGCGGCCGTTGGTCAATCGATGCCCACTGCAACGAGTGTGAGCGCAGAACACTGCTGCACTTCGATGTTCAGCTACGTGAGATGCGTTCCAGCTCAATCTCTTCCGCCGATCCGCGGCCAAGTTCGCGGACCGCTGCGCAAGCGGATGTCACCTTCAGTGCAGACAACAACACGATTTCGAGCACGAAACAGCTTTTAGCGCAGCAAATTTCATAGATGTGCACTCGCCTATAAGGATGTCGCTCGCGGTTTGCTCGTGGCCGACATCCAACCGCGCCACAGCTGGGGACGCCCCTGTCCGCCGACACTCGCGACGGGCCGGTGGCTGGCGCCAACATGGCGTTGCAACCAGCCGCGGGCTACTCGCCCGCACCGCCAGGAGCCGACTGCTTTGTAGAATTAGCCGTATGCGCGAAATGTTCGATAGCGAAACGCGATTGTCATGGGTCCTGGCCGCGTTGGCCGGGTTGATTGGGGCCGCGGCATTTACCCATTCCGCCGGATACTTTGTGACGTTCATGACCGGCAACACCGAACGTGCGGCGTTGGGGTACTTCCGCCATCAGCCCTGGCTGGCTCTGACAGCGTCATTGCTGTTGGCGGCGTTCGTCGTTGGCGTGGTTGTTGCATCGTTATGCCGGCGCCACTTTTGGGTGGAGCACGCCCATGGCCCGACGGTACTCACCGCCTTGTCACTGGCCGCTGCCACTGTGGTCTGCGTTGCCACACACGGATGGTCGGCGACAGGCGAGCTCTCACTTACGCCGATCTTTTTGTTGCGTTCGGAGTTGGTGCTCTCAACACTTCTTTTGTGAAGGACGGCGAGGTCGTTGAGCTACGCGGTCGGCACGCTGGTCAAGATGGGCCAGGGTATCGAGCGTCACATCAACGGCGGCTCCGCGTCTGCGTGGCTGGGATACTTTCTGCTGTACCTAAGTTTCATCGTTGGCGCTTCGGTCGGCGGAGGTATTAGCCTGGTTGCCAATGGGTCCCAGATGCTGGCGGTCGCCACCATCATTTGTTCGCTAACCGCCGGTTACACGCATTTCCATGGCAACCGTCGGGTCTTTGTGAAGCAGTCACGCAGCCAACGCTGGTCTAGCCGATCATTGGCAGGAGCACTTCGAAAGAGATCCCGTTGACGGGTCCCCTTGGTGGACGCCTCCGCGAATTCGACCTGCCTCGACGACGTGGCAAGACTGATGCTCGCATTGGAGCTGAGAGTCACCGGCCTCTCGGTGGCACCGAGGCAATGCTCTCACCCGGCGAAAATCATGAGGTGATAAGTCAGCTCATCCCAGACGATGAACGATGACGTCGGGCTGGCGTTGCGGTGCGCCCGCGCTGCGGGCGTCACATTCGCCGCGGCACTAGACACTAGGCAATCTGCACAACTCGTGCGGGCGTTGCCGTCGCTGCGCAGACATCGCCGCGGCGCTGCTGGGGTCGGTAAGCACAGCTGCGGTGAACGGAGCCACCGCGCCAATGGTCGCGGCGGGTGAACACGACCCGACACAATCAGCAATGTTGAACGTCGACGCGGTAGGTATCGCAGTCCGGCAGGATCAGTGACACGTTCACGCTTAGTGCGCTGCCGTCAGGAAATAGCGGCTCGTCGCTCCACGCCCATTTGATCAGGTCCTGGTCGCAAGGCCACCGTGACGAGCACCACTCGTGCACCCGCGCCTCTAGTCACCACACCACCGAGCGTAGAGCCCCTGAATGAATTACCCTGTAAGAGTAGGTGGTAGGACGTGGGGGCAGAAAGTCGCCCATGCGGATTGGAGCGATCGGTACGCTCTCGAATCAAAACCCGGACCGCACTGGTAGGCGGTGTCGCCACCGTGGCAGTAGCGGCTGGAGTCGGTGGCGGCGTTTTTATCAAGCGACACAACGACATCGACACCAATAGCGACCCGACCGCAGGGACACAACACGCGATCCACTCCTTAATACGTCGACGCTGACCCGCCACCATTGCCCAACTGTGCGGAGTGCCCGGCGGCGCAAACGAATATCCCAGTCCCAGTTTTGAACCGTGCCATCCGCCACGTGCCAGCGGTGAGATGTCAAGGAACTAGCGAGTGTTTGTGAGGCAGTGGCGCGACCCCGCATCCGGGTGGCTTCTGCTCCGAGCCCGTTTATTCTTGCTCAGCGTTAGGGCCGCGGCATGGTAGGTGCCGTCGTGCTCGGGGTTTGCTGAGGACCCGTCGGTCCGCCCGGACCCATTCCACCGGGTCCCATCATGCCGCCGCCAGGTCCCATCATGCCTCCAGATCCCATCATCGGACAGCTAACGTCACGGCCGACGTTGGAACCCCGATGCCAGCTGTACGGGCCGCCTGAGGATAAGCCCAAGAAGAACCCCGAGAATAAGATCACCGCCACTATGAACACGACACCGGCAATGATGCCCACCCACGCAGCGGCCTGACCCAGCCGACTAGGCCGATCAGATCGCGCATCATAATTCGGCTGGCCAGTCACGTTTATCGATTCCCTAGCTTCTGGAGTTTGCGTCATGCGTTAGACGCTGCCACACATATACCCTGCCGGGGTAGGGACCAACGGCCCTAAAACACCCAGCGGGCTGCCGCTCCGTCCGAAAAGCCTAACCCGAAGTAGTACGGGCCCCGTTCACCATTGAGAGCAAGGTCCCGAAACTCCACGTCGACCACGATGTATGACAACAGCACGTGCGGCAACGGCTCGATGTGGATCGTCGGCTTGATTGTTTGATGTGCATCATCATCGTGTTGTTTTTCGACGGCGGCCACGACCCAGACCGTTCTTGCCATCGCCGACCCGGGGCTAATCGGTCCGCCCCACGACCAGTCGATGCAGCCTCAAGACGGACTCTCGGAGGGCTTTGCGTCCGGCGAGACCGACGAAGACAAACGCCGCAACGCATTACGCTGCTGCGGGAATACCGCCAGTCAAGATGGCTAGGTTGAAACGGGCCGCAGTACTCGCGATGTTCGTTCCACTCGCTTCAGGCACTGTCATCGGTCTGCGCTTCGATATCGGACGCGCTGTGTATCCGCACATGCCAACGCCGGCAGGACGCCCTTACGCGGGAATGGTCACGTCGCGCAACGCAATCAACCGTGTTGTGGATGACCTTCCTGCGGGCCACCGCGCCACCCATCGTAAGTGCGAGAGTTCGCCGTCCAATCACCGGCGGGCGTGCGCGCAAGGAAGCTTCTGCCAGCCGCGGAAGTCTCGCGTCACACCTAATCGCAACTCTGCCAAGCAGTTAGCTACCGGGCGAGACGATTGCCATCCGGGAACAGGGCCTCCCTGGTCGCGGCGCTCGTGCCGTTGACCGCACTGCTGGAGATCGTGTGCGGATTGTGGCCGGCCGCTAGACGAGCCAATCGTTGTGGCTCACGCTAATACTGGCAAGCGCCACAATGATATTGGCGCTAATCACCGCAAACGCCGGGCTCTGGCTCTACCACTTGACGGCCAACCCCAGCCCTCTCTTGCACCAACTCGCCGCCCGTGGCAGCACAATGATCACTTCTCGGCCGCCCTGCTGGCAATCGTGATCGGCCTCGTCATGTTGCGCATCACGGAACAGGGATCCCAAAAGCCCCGGATTCTCCTGCATACCATCGTGGGCATAACAGTTCTCATCGTTGGGATCTCGTCAATGGTCCAGATCTACCGCGTGGCTGATCCTGGCGGGCCTTCGGTCTCGGATGAAGAGATAACGCGAATGGAGCAAGTTCGCGTAACACAACAAGCGACTGAAACGTCTGGTGTGCAACGTCATCCCTGCGCACAGACTGACCTCCGCTGGTCCCGTGTCTACCAAATGGCGTACGCCGCCGCCATCGAGTGGAGCCATCGGGGAGTCCAGGGCTCATACCTGGCCCGCGCTGGAACTGACGATCGAATTGATTCGCGACGGCTAGCGTGAAGCTAACAATGATGACGCCCTGGTGAGGTTTGCGCTAGCCCGAGGGGGTCCGCGTCGACCAGCACTTGCCCCCGGGTGTCGCTGGCCGCAGTTTCGCGCACCCCGAACGCGACAACCGCGCTGACATGCCACATCGATCAGCGACGCGATGCACGCACGGCCAACGAAAAAAGAGGCAGACGATGAAGACACCCTAGGCGATCTGATCTGCCGCTCGGTTGCCTCCGCCGATGACGTACAGCCATTGATACCCGTTACAGGTAGTAGGTACCTCATCGATTGGGCAAACGTCGCCCGGCGCGGCATCGGTCGCCGCTTTTTCCTGGAAAGTCCGGTCTTTTCAGACCGACTGACAGCTGTTATGCCGGCGATCTCTGGCATATACCCCCCCGGAAATGCTAGCGTGAAGGTAGCTATGCGCCCCCGGGAACGTCATCCAAAACGCTGGTTGCGATACGTAACCAGCGCGGCGGTCGGTGTTTGGTTGCTCGGTATTACTGCTGGTTGCCACCTGCCCCATTCGGGACACCCCGCGCTTCACGGCGGGTCCGTGTTGACCGCTGCTGGCAAAACGATGGTTGCTGAATCGCCGCACAGGCCGAGCGCGGGTGTCGATTGCTGTTCGGTGGGACTCAAGGTCGGTACTCATCTAATGCTGGCATGCCGAATACCCGATTTGGTTGCGCTTGACCTCATCGTCACGGTTGTGGCCATGGTTGCTTCGCTGGCCGGGCCGGTCCGGTCGACAACGCGAGGCCCTCCCCGCCCCGTTGATGTTGTCGTCCATCAATCGGGTCAAGCTATCCTGACCCGCCTCTGCATCTCTCGTCGCTGATCGATCTGCGCCCACTGGCCGTGGTGCTCGGTTACCGCGGCCAGTGGGCGATGTTCAGATCCGTCGCCGCACAACGTCGCGGCATTTTGATGCAGAAAAGAGAACTTCATGAGGAACCTCCAACGCACTCGCTGCCTCGCAGCCCAGATCGTTAACAAGCGACAGGCGGTGTGGTCATGACAGCACATATCGAACCGAACCCCCAAGGGCCCCAGTGATCGGCACCGGGGTAACTGGATGCGCTGCCGCGTTAGTCCTGGCGCCTCACCGCTGGAATGTCACCGTGGTCTCCGACCGTGGGTGCTCGACGATGGCACCGCGATGCCTCGTGTGACCGTAGACCCTGCGCTGGCAATCGACACGAGCACCGAGCACCGTAACGTGGTCTTCATCGCGCCACGCGCCGACGACCACCTTCTGCTCGACGGATTGGTCGAACCCGGCGAATGCGAAACCGACCTCACCCTCAACAACTACCCGCCGACACGGGAGATCCTCAAGCGCTGCATCGACTTCACGCCGATCCTGCAGAAAGCTCGGCTAGAGACAGTTGACCCAATACGGTTGGAGCTGCGGCCTTTCCGTAGCACCGGTGTGCGCGAGCCAGGGGCGCCAATCGCGCACGACTATAGCCACGGCGGCGTCGGCGTCACATTGTCGCGGGGCTGCTCTTACCGAAGCGTCAGCTCGGCTTGCGGACTCCTTCAGGGTACGGCGTGGCCTGAACCCCCTGCGCGCAACGATTAACAACTACCCATCAAAGGAGGATAAAGAAAATGCTGCTCAATGTGAGCTTGCGCTCGGGAGAAGCTATTCACCCCCAGCGCACAACGACCGGCGCGATGCCGCGCAGATATCCGATCGGCGCCAGCACCGTTGGTGAAGGGACGCGGTGACGTCATGAATATGAATATGAATATGGCCATGGGTACAGCGCCGACGTGGCTCACCATCGCCGGCTGGATTATCACGTGGACGGGGTTCGTTGTGGCCGCGATGATGATCGTCGACATTTATGTGCGTGGTTACCGCCAGCCGGAGCGTGCGATGGAAGCCGTTTGGCCGATCACCGCCGTCTATTCCGGCCCGCTGGCGCTGTGGGCCTACTACAA
>NZ_JCALDG010000058.1:0-7743 GCF_059812735.1 Mycobacterium sp. NGS40 | reverse complement strand
GCCATTACCGCATACAGCACCGGAAGGGTAAATGCCGCGCCGATCACCACCCTACGGACCAGGTCGGCGCTCTCGGCGCGACGTTCTTCGGCCTGGGTAGCCTCGATCTCGGCGGCGGCCGGCTCGGCCACACCATCGGCTGGCGCGCAACCTGAAGCGGCGGTGGGCGTTTCAGATTCGCCAGGGGGCGTGGCCAGGTCGTTGGGGGTGACGACGAGTGTGCCTGAGACCATGTTCATGCCGCAGGCGAACCCGAACGATCCCGCCTGCTCCGGGGTAAACCGCACTGTGGTGCGCTGGTAAGCGGGCAGCGCCGCCGACAAATGGAGGTCGGGAAATACGACCCGCGATGTGCAATCCCCGGTCTCTTGCCGATCGAACTCGATCTCCACCGTAACACCTTGGCGCACCTCTACGACGTTTGGGCTATACCCACCGCTCACCCTAATCTGAAGCCGCTGCACACCACCGCCGACGGTAGCGGCCTGCGCGCGTCGCGGGGCAAAGAAATACCACGCCAACCCCGCGATCACCAACGCCGTCCCAACCAGAACGGCAACGTCGACACCGGACATCTTTAACTCCTCAATCAACTGAGACGAATTAGGAAGTAGGCTGTGGATGGCCCAGATGGCCTATCCGCCAGCTCCTTCGGCAAGATCTGATACGCCCCAGGCGTCGACACCCCAGACAGCTGCTGACGGATGACACCACGGCGACCCCCAGGGCGTGACACCGCCACGAGCCCACAGCCGTGGACGACAGCACGTGTTTTGGAGAACCCATTGGCGGACGCTAAGCCGCGTCGGGGCGGCGTGCTCGGCACTCCTGAAGCGCGAACGCCGCATGACCGGTCCAACATAATCCGAGCCTACCCCCCCGGGGTAGGTATTGACGTCACGTGGTCGAAGATGCCGAGTTCAGACAAGCGCAGGTTGGGTCGCCGCCCTGGTGGACAGCGGTCTACCGGATTCGCTTCATGCGGATGAGGGTCCTGGCCTGTGAGCTCGAGCCGGCTCTATTCGGCAGAATCGCCAACCACCCGATGTTGTCACTCCGAGGGATTCGGCGCGACGGACCCCGTACCCGCAACGCTCGTTGACCAATTCCTTCGCCGTGTCGACCGACCCGAGCACCGAGATAAGTTATGGCGTTTGTTCCCTGCAGTCCTAATTCCGTGGAAATTAGGGCACGCGTAGGTGTGTTGACTGACGGCGGCGTTGGGAAGAAAGTGACCTGAGGCCGGTTTGGAGCTGACGACATTGACGACAACGGTGATGCCGTTGCCCCACCTGTCACCACGGCCAGAATGCAGAGATGGGGTAACCCGGTACACGACCGGTGGGTAACTTCACTACTGTCATTCTCGTGTGCAATGTACCGGCGGCCCGGGCCACGTCATCGTTTGAAGAAATCGGCGCCTACGCGCCCTGAGGGCTTCGGCCACGCGGTCATTGGCGTGCCTCAGCGCGAGCAATAGACTACTGTGTAGGTACGTAGACCGTAGATTGCCCCGGGTGGTCTACGGTCGATTCGAGGAGGAGACATGCGGTGCCGGGGCTCGCGACCCTGGCCTGCGCTGTCGGATGGGGCTAATGATGCGCACCGACGCACGCGATGGCCAGCAGGCGGCCTCGCACTACCGAACCCGCCTCGTCATGTATCTCGGCATCTTCGACCAATCGATGCGCAACAGGATCGCCTTAGGCGGGCCGTTACCCGATCAGCGTGGTTGCAACCACTATGGTGTTCGACCGCCACCACCGCGTCGCGGTGATCGTCCTGCGGGCGATCCGGGCCAGGACCTCCCACCGCTGATCCAACGCCAGGCCGCCGGGCCATCCGCATGATCCCTGTGAAATGGAGGCTCAAGATGCCGAAAAACGCGCCAGGTGCTAGGCCAAACGGTGCGAGCAGGAGAAAGGGGTCCTGTGTCGCGGCACGGAACGCTGGCGCGCGGGGGCGCAGCGGAGGATGGGTACGGATCGTCCTAGCAGGAATCGTCGTCTTGATCGCCATCCTCGTCATCGCGAAATCGGTTCGTTCTCAACAGAATCAAGCAGTTCCTCTGCAGCTGCATAACCCACCCGTTACCGCTGCGGTCGGTCGTCAGACAGCTCCGCCGTGGAGCGCTCCGACCGATGCAGCTGCCGCGGTGCGAGCTGCCGGGCTGCCCATGCTCAGTCGCGAGGGCACTGTCGAACACATTCATGCCCACCTCGACGTGCGCGTTAACGGGCAACCCGTTGAGGTCCCCGCGATGATCGGTGTCGACCGGCGGGGAATCAGCCCCGTGCACACGCACGACTCGACGGGGGTGATTCATATCGAATCGCCCGTGATGCAGACGTTTACCCTCGGCGAGTTCTTCACCGAATGGGACGTCGGACTGTCCACCGACAGCATCGGCGGTTTGCAGACCGGCAACGGAAAGACGCTGCGGGCCTTCCTCAATGGCACTCCTGTCACCGGCAACCCTGCGGCCCTGCCCATCAACGCGCGCGACGAAATTGTGCTGATCTTCGGGAGCCCCCAACCCGGAGAATCCATACCCAGCCATTATGAATTCGCGGCGGGCCAATAGCGCTGCGCCTTGGAAACCAATTGATACGGCGTGCGGTCGAAATTATATCGAGCGTTGCAGCATCACGTGACCGTTGTCGGCCAAAACCACTTGTACTGCAGCGATCTGGCTGATCGGCATCGAAACGCTGCCGGTGGGTGTCGCCGTGTGGCGGGGGATGGCCACCCAAGACGCCAGCCGGGTTTGGCTGCCGTCGCGACCTACCACGACCAGTGCCACCGTATCGTGGGGGGCATCCGGTGGAGCCAGGCACACGAACTTCAGCGCGATGGTCGTACCCCACTGCTGGCCGTCAAGCGATACGGTCGAGGACAGTAGGGTGGTCCCGACCTGGTCCATTGGCAGGGCCGACACGGTCGACTGCTGCGGGGTGGACGTCAAGAAACTGCTGTGAACCCCGATCAGCACACCGATCGTCAGAATGATGGCAGCGGCGGCCCAACCCATCCAGGTCATCACGCGGGTTCGGCGGCGACGCGAATGCACCGCGGCCAGTAGCGTTGGGAGCAACTCCGGTGGCATCTCCGATGCGGCGGATGGCTGGTCTGCCTTGTTGATCGCGGCGATGTCATTGCGGTCAAGCTGTGACAGCATGGCCGGAATGCCACTGAGTTCAGCGATGGCTTGTCGGCATTGCGGGCAGCCGGCCATGTGCGCCTCGAATTCGCGCCAATCGGTGGTGCATAGTGATCCCAAGACGTAGGCGGCATCCCACATCGCGTGGTGGTGGTTGTCACCAGTCGGGCCGGGACCGCGTAACGATGTCCTCATCATCTTCCATCCCCAGCTGGTAGCACCGCATTTGAGATTTCGGGCGCATGGACGGGCTGGCGGACGGCTTTAGGCTCAAGCCAACCAACTTGCGCCATTTGGCATTCGCCGCCGACGGGCCTCCGGATGAGCGGCCGCGTGCTCGATGTGTCACCCGGTCTCGTGCAGGGTGACCCGCAGTGCCCGGGCGGGATAACACGAATCGTGACTTCACCGTCGTTGCGGCGATTCGAACGTCTGAAGCAATCCGTGTGGTAGTCGATCCCCGATGGCACGAGCAATTCGATCACGGCCCGATGCCCGGCCCACGGTTGGCCGATTGCGTCGAGGATCACCAGCTGGCCCAGCGCGGCGCCGATCTCGTCAGGAGTGGTCACCCGAGGCGTGCTTGAGTTGCTGCCTCGCTCGTCGACGAGCACGCTGCGCGCCATGGTGAAGAGCGGCCCTCGCGCCGATCGTTCGGCGGCTGCGGCTCGTGATTGCTGCCGCCTCCGCTGGCGCGGCTCGCGGACGACGTCTTCGGCGCGACGCTGGGCGCTCGTTAAACCCATTGTGTATCGCCATAAGCCGGCGGAGCGCTCGTCGGAGAGAGCCGCCATCGCCGCGACTTGCCACTCCGATCCTGCGGTGGCTCCTGGCACTCAGTCACCTCCTGTTGTGACACGAGTCGAGTACCTGGTAAGTTCACCAACCCAAGCGTTACCACCCTGATTATCTACGACATCTGTACGTAGATAGTAAGCCTCGTATCTCGCTGTGGCCACGCTGGTTTCGTCCAACTCCCCGGCGACGCACAAGACGAACGCGATAGATGACGTGGGATCGAGCTGGCTCCTGAAATGGGTGGCCGGTCGCAGCAAGGGCCGCGTCGGCTCTGTTCATTGCTGACACCGTCCAGGTGGCGGCGTCGCCTGGCGTGCGAGGCGGTACCCGAGAGACGATTTCTACGGCAGGCTGATGTAGGCGTGCAAATTGAGGTGGTCGCGTTAGCTCGTTGACCGTCAACAAGATTGAGGTATCCAGGAGGTGTCACGTGGATAGGTTCACCCGGCGCGCGGCGCTGGGCGCCTGCGTGCTGGCCGGTCTGGGGTATATGCGCGCGCTGCGCGCTCGGGACGCCGATCCTGCGGATCCGGTTGACCGACGGCGGCATGATGGGCTGCCAATCCGGCCGACATGAGCGCGTATACGGAGATGTTCCGCCGGCCCACGGAGATCAGTCGCACGGTCGAGGAGATCCCCGGCGGGGTGCGCACCACCACCGAGTCGAACTCGCCGGACCTGGCCGCCCAACTGCACGACCACGTGTCGAGCATGTACTCCCATCTTGACCACGGCACGGAGGTCATATGTATGGGCTCGGGCCTATCGATGCTGTTCGGCAACGCCCGGGGCTACCGCCGCCGGTTGACCCTGACACCTAGGGGCGTCATCGCCGAGGAAACCAGTGATGATCCCGCGTTGATCGACCCGATCCGTGCTCACGCCCGTGAGGTGAGCGGCTTCGTCCACGACGACGGGATGCCCGCGATGATGTAGGGCATGCTGGGCGGCTCTGGCGGCATGACGGGACACGGCGGCATGATGGGGCCACCGTAGCCGCCGACGAACGCGAAGTCACTTCGCACCAATGCCACTGCAAGGCAGCCATATTCGACATGCTGCAGGCAGAGCCCCTGGGCCCGGCATGGTTTACTTGCGTCGGCGTCGTCTGGGCAGCCGCTGCAACGCAGCACGCAACCGCGCGGATTCTTCTGGGCTGATCTGTTCGAGGAAGTGGCTAAGCACCAGCTCGGCGCGCCCCCCGCCGTCGAGCGCCTCACGCATAAGCCGGGCACTGTGCTGCTCGCGGGTCAACGTCGGCCAGTACCGGTAGGCCTTGCCGTCTCGTTCACGCGCCAGCCACCCTTTGGTGTGCAGGTTGTCCATGGTTGACATGACGGTGGTGTAGGCGATCTCGCGTTGGGCAGCCAGCTCGTCGAAAATTTCGCGGACGCTCGTCGCTCCATCCCGGTCCCAGATGCGGTCGATCACCACGGCTTCCAACTCTCCGAACCCGCGCACCCGCACCGTCACGCCTCCCACCGGCCCCGCATCCCACACCGCGCGATGTACTCAACTACGTACGTGCATAGTAGATTAAACTATGGTGCACACACAATGTCGGGTATCCGACCACGACGGCCGATCTTGGCCGCACGCGCGCGGCCCCAGCCTCGGCAATATATAGGCGCTCCCAGGGCAGGACCTGGCGATTGGGGTCGCGGGCTGGTCTTATTGGTTTCGTACTTAGCGCAGCATTGCTCGTTGGCCGTTAGCTGTCGTGAAGGCGGACCTCGTGTAATCGGGTGGTTGGTGCTGCGTGCTGTTGGTGGGGGTTGGTGGGGGTGCGGGTAGGGGCTTCTGGACATCGGCCCGCTATGCGACGACTTGCACGGGATCGCCGATAGTGACGCGTTCGAAA
Source organism: Mycobacterium sp. NGS40 (assembly GCF_059812735.1). NCBI lineage: Bacteria > Bacillati > Actinomycetota > Actinomycetes > Mycobacteriales > Mycobacteriaceae > Mycobacterium > Mycobacterium sp. NGS40. The sequence continues at coordinate 1,924 of NZ_JCALDG010000058.1, read as the reverse complement.
TACCACGCGGCGTTGTCGGGGCTGAGGTTGATGCATCCGTGGCTGACATTGGAGTTTCCCTGAGAGGTGACTGACCAGGGTGCTGAGTGCACATACACGCCGCCCCAGGTGACTCGCACCGCGTACTCAACGGTGAGCTTGTAACCCTCTGAAGAGTCCAGCGGGATACCGATGGTTCGCGAATCCATCACTACACTGCGTTGCTTTTCCAGCACCGTGAAGGTGCCGACCGGGGTCGGGCGGCTGGCCTTGCCCAGCGATGCGGGCATGGTCCGAAGTACCTCTCCGTTCCTGCTGACGGTGAAGGTGTGTGCAGAGATACTGGCCACCCCCAGCAGCGCATCGCCGGTGTCGAATCCCGTACCCAGCTCGTGCACGCTTACCGTGACATGGGAGTGAGCGGGCCAGTAGCGAACCGGAACCCACTGCACGACATGGTCATCGACCCACTCGAAGCGACCGGTGATGTTACCCGGTGACGTGACGCGGATGGTCCGCTCGATCGCGGCGCGATCAGTCGCCGGCACCGCCGCGGTGAAGATCACCACTACTGGGTGTGCGACTCCTACCAGCGCTCCATTGGAGGGAAGGATCTCGGCCACGCGCGGTGCCGCGTCAGGGGAGGGGACGGCCGCCGAACTGAAAATCGGGGGGCGGGCCGCGGCCGTCACCGCGAGGGCGACCACAACGGCGAGATAACGAACCGATCGACGCATAACCTTCACCCTCCTTCTGCTCGGTACTGCTGTGGCGGCCGAGTTACCGATCGAACACATCGACCCTGTTGGCAGCGCCGACAGCAACGGTTTTGAGCTAGCGTGCTCTCTCAACTAGCTCTGTGTCGGTGATCTCGGCCGGGCTCAGCGACGCGGTTGCATCCTTCTTGAGCCACCACCACACCACGGGATAGGCAGTCGCGAAGCCCAGCCACATGCCGGCCCACATGATCAGCCACAGCGCCATCGACGTGCCCGAATACTTCAATACAAAGGCCACAAGCAGCATCGAGGCGCCCATGCCCACGTCGAACGCAAGAATCGCGAGCGTCGAGATCAGTGATGCGGCCCGCAGCCGCTGACCGACGGTCGGCGCTGAGCCGGTGCGTGAGAGCCAGTGGTATTCGAAGACAATCAGCACCGGCAGGGCGAACGCCGCAATCAGCAAGATCATCGGCCACACCGCCTGGTGTGCGATGGTCATGCCGGTCCACATCACCAGCGGCATGGCGATCGCGTGCCCAATCATTGACGCGGCGCCACCGGGAATAGTGGCAACTGCGACCGTCGCGGGAAAACCCAACCGAGGCGGTTCCCCGTGTTGCCGTTGCCATTTCCGGGTCGCTGGTCGGCCCCAACCGTAGTAGGCCCACAATGCGAACGGGCCGGCATAAATCGCGGTGATCGGCCACACGGCCTCCATCGCGGGTACGGGCTGCCGATGACCGCCAACATAGATGTCGGCGAGAATGACACCGGCCAGCACCACCCCGACGCTCGTCACCACCCAGCCCAATACCGTCACCCACTCTGGGGCGGGCATAGCCATCATCATCATTATCTTGGTCCTTTCCCCATCGATCGAACAACGAACTTCCGCCGGCACTTTCGGCGGCCTCGCCACGGCCGTCTCAGACGGCAGCCTCCCGCACTAGCATCGCGCCGGCTAGGTCGGCAACGTCGTGAGCACAACCCCACGACAAAGTCACGCCCGCACCTCCGTGACCGTAGTTGTGCACGATCCGAGTGCCAGGCTGCATTTCGAGTCGCACACCTCCTTCACGGAACGGCCGCAACCCCACCCGCAGAGGATCGACCGGATCCAGCCGGGCACCGCGCAAAATCGGCAGGAACTCTGTGCAACGCTCGAGCATCTCGCGCAGCGGCGGGTAATCCAGGGTGAGGTTCGTGTCGTATTCACCGGGTTG
>NZ_JCALDG010000057.1:0-8686 GCF_059812735.1 Mycobacterium sp. NGS40 | reverse complement strand
ATCGAGTCTGTTGATAACGCCCTGCGGCTGCTCCTGCTGTTCGAAACCCAGCCCAGCATCAGGCTGACCGATGCCAGCACTTACTTGGGCGTGGCGTCGTCGACGGCGCACCGGCTGATGGGCATGCTTCTCTACCGTGGCTTCGTTCGGCAGAACCCGGCGACCCGGGCCTACGAACCTGGGCAGGCGCTGAGCTCGATTGCCTTTGCGATCAGACGGCAGGTGGACATCCGGACACTGGCCCGGCCGGTCCTCGAGCGGATCTTCGAACAAACGGGAGAAACCGTCCACTTCGCCAGGCTTGAGAGGACTGACGTCCAATTCATCGACGCCATCGAAAGCAGGCGAGCGGTCCGCGTCGGTTCCCGCCAGGGCCTCACCTTGCCAGCAAACTGCACTGCGACTGGTAAAGCGATGCTGAGCCTCCTCGGTGAGAAGCAGCTGCGGAATCTGTACCCAGGGCAGGAACTCCCCAAGCTGACTACCAACTCAATTACCTCCAGGTCGGACCTTGAAAGGGAGCTCGACGAAATCCGGCACAGGGGTTACGCAAATAGCCGCGAAGAGAGCGAAGACGGGGTGACATCGGTCGCCGCCGCGGTTGCCGGCCCAAGCGGCACTGTCTACGGAATCAACGTATCTGTGCCGGCCCACCGCATGTCGGAGGAGCTTCGCAGCGACCTCGGGGGCATGCTCCGGGCAGCCGCAGAAGAACTCCAGGGGCGCCTGGTCTAGAAGACTTAAAGCGGCTTCGCGTTTAGGCATGGTTGGTCTGTTTGTTCCGGTAGGGGCGGTGGCCGCCGGCGGCCAGTAGGCATCTGAGTCTGTAGTTGGTGAAGTTGCGGAAGCCGCGGGCGATTCGGCGGGTGGTTTCGATGACGCCATTGAATCGCTTCGGTGGGTCCGTTGGAAGCGCCGTGGGTGTCGAAGTAGGCTAGGATCGCTGTCTTCCATTGAGTGTCCGCCCGAGTCGGGCGACTTCCGGGATGGGGAGGTCGGGAATGATGTGATTACTTCGTTGACGAGTTCCCGGCCCCGCTCCGGGCGGGCGTGGTAGATGTTGCGGAGCTTCTGGTAGCACTGCCAGGCCAGGGTGACTTCGTGGCCGTGATCCCCGGCGCTGAGCTTAGCATCGAGCCGGGCGGCTTGTTTGTCGGTGAGGTGTTCGGCGCCGATCTGCAGGGTTCGACGGATTCCGTAGAGCGGGTCGCCCTTGCGGCCGCGGTGTCCCAGGGTGTCCTGCTGGACCCGGCGGCGGACCTCGTCGATCATGGCCGAGCCGAGCTTCACGACATGGAACGCGTTCAGAACGGCGATGGCTTCGGGCAGCTCGTCACGGATCGCGTTCGCGTAGCCGCGGAACGGATCCAGCGCGGCGGTCTTGATCCCGGCAGTGAACCCTGCGCCGCGTTCTTTGAGCCAGTCCGCATAGGCCTTCCCCGACCGGCCCGGAACCAGGTCAAGCAACCTGGCGTGCACCACCCCCGCGGGGTCGCGGGTGTGGTCCACGATCCCGGTGACCATGCCGGTTCCGGGCGGGCCGGTGTGGGACCAGACATGCTCATCGACCCCGAGCGCATCTACCCCGGTCAGCCGGCCGGTCGATGCGATCCGCCGGGTGGCTTCGATCCTGACCGCGTCCCAGACGGTGTGCCAGGAGACGCCGAGCTGATGGGCCAAGGCGGAGACCGAGGTGTCGAAATGCTGGAGCGCATCGGTCGCCCACCCGGCGGCCCTGGCGGTGAGCTTCGCCCGTGGTCCTGCCAGCGGGTGCTCCTCTGTGAACGTCGTTCTCGGGCAGTCCGGGTCCGGGCACCGCCAGACACGTTTGGCCCACAGCAGCCGCACCGGGCGGCCGAAACAGGGAATGTCATGGAGACGGACCTGGCGGCGTCCATGCCCGACCGCGATGACGCCGCAGTCGGCGCAGCCGGTGACGTTCTCCCCGGTTTCGACGCCCAGAAGCAGGCCGGTACCGGTTGCCGTGACGGAGCTGACGCGGACGCCCTCGACACCGAGCAGCGCATCCGCGCGCGTGCACCAGCGGCCACCGGAACACGACATAGAGTTATTCATGTCAGGGTCTCTTTTGGGTATTGGTTGCTTGGTCGCGACCAATTCAAAGAGGCCCTGACCTCTTTCCTGCCGCACCACGCCGCAGCTGCATGCGGCCACGCCCTGCCCCCGGCGTCAGACGGCCCTCACCCTGCTCATCGTCGAAGGCCCAAGGCGACCGGCTTCCCGGCGAACGCGGCCGCAGGCGCCGGACTCCTCCGGCCGCCAGATTGTGTGCACGCCAACGTCGAGCAACTTCCGCTCACCGACGTCCGTGATGACCCAGACAAATCCGTGTTCCGGAAACGTCATGTCAACCCGCCCGTACCACAATGCCCCGGTTTCATGATCCCTCACAGCGATGCGGTGCCCGCGGGCCAGGGACAGGAAGACTTCGATTTCGCATTCTGTCAGCGACTCTTTCAACCCATTCCTCCCCGGCGCTGCGCCGAGAGCCGCCGTACGCAGGGAACAGCCGGCCTGGCGGGCGGCGGGGCAGACCATGCTAAAAACGCTGCCAGCCGGCGCGCCGGAGAGATCGCTCTGCTGTCCGTTCATCGCAGCCCGCTCCCCCACCTTTCGAGTGTCACACCGCGTGGAACGTCGCTGTCCAGGCGCGCTTCATAGCGGCCCGGGGCGAGGCGGGCCACCGAGATGCCGACGTGTTCAGCCATCGCCGCCGGCTTCAGCAGATCCACCGCTTCATCCAGGGCGGCGTCCAGTTCTTTTCGGGTGTGAACGGCGACGACGAGACAACCGGGTGCTGCGTGCATGGTCAAATCCTTAATCTGAGGGCGGTGATCAGTACTTTGGGACACGCCAAATGTCCCTGGGACGGAACGGAGGAGCGGCAGCCCGCCGGCATGATCAAGCCAGGGCCCAAATCCCGGCGGCCCCGGCGGAACCTAGGGGACCAAGGCTTCCGGCAGAAGAAGGGGCAGGACCGTGGAACGCTGCAGAACGGCGGCGGTTTACCTCCGACAGTCCCATGATGGTGGCTTCAACATCTTCCAGGGATTGCTGAATCCAGGCGAGGGCGGCCAGGTCATCGGAACTGTGGGCCGCGTCGATTGATGACGCCTCTAGGAGCGCAGCCCGGCGGCTGATCCTGCCGGAAAGTTCGAGGATCAACGGCGGAATCATGGCCAGGGATTCACCCCGCGTTAGGTGCGCGAAGGCTTCTTTTCCAGCGCCACGGTGGGTGACGGCGACCGTGAGGGCCAGATCTGAGGAGTTTGTGGTCATGGGTCTGTCCTTCAGGTTGTTCAAAGTCCTGGTCTTTTCGGAGTGCTTCCGGTACGACGGAAGGGGAGTCTCGGGTGGTTCGTCCCGCCGCAGATCGTCCGCGCCGCAGGCACACTGAGGTGTACTACTGATGTGAGACACAGTTTGAAAGGATTGTGCTCATGTCTGCTCGACCTACCTATTCCGATGAGTTCAAGGCTGATGCCGTTGAGCTCGTGGTTTCATCTGGCCGTTCGCCGGCTTCTGTCGCTCCGGAGCTCGGCATTTCCGTCACCGCGTTGAAACGCTGGGTGCGGGTGTCCCGTGAGGGGCAACCAGGCGGTGGGGGGAAACCGGATGATCCGGTGGATCCTGCGAAATACAAGGCGTTGGAAGCACGGATGCGTGAGCTGGAGAGGGAGAACGATTTCCTGAAAAAAGTTTCGGCGTTCTTCGCCAAAGAACAACGGTAGAGGACTTGTACCGAGTTGTTCAGGAGAAGAACGCCGACTTCCCGGTGGCCTGGATGTGCCGCCAGCTTGGTCTCCCACGGGCGACGTATTACCGGCGGCTGGACGCCGGCGACACCCCGACTGCGCTGCGCCGCCGGGAACTGACGGATCAGGTGAAGACCGTCTTCGATTCCTCCGACGGGATCTTCGGGCACCGCATGGTCCATGCGAAACTTGCCGCCGCCGGCATCGAGGTTTCGGTGGGCACTGTCGCGGGGATCATGGCCGAAAACGGGTGGGCGGCAAAGCGGATGAGAGCGTTCAAGCGCACCACGATCGCCTCGGATCCGGATAAAGTCTTCGAGGACCTCATCGGCCGGGACTTCACTGCAGAAGCCCCTGGAACGCGTCTGGTGGGCGATATTACCTACCTGCGCACCGGCGAAGGGTGGCTGTATTTGGCCACTGTCATTGACCTGTGCACCCGCATGGTCGTCGGCTGGGCCATGGCTGAGCACATGCGCGCCTCGTTGGTTACCGGAGCCCTGACGATGGCCAGGGACAGCGGCCACCTGAGCCCCAACGCCATTTTTCACAGCGACCACGGAACGCAGTACACCTCCCGGGAAATGGGCGCCTGGTGCGCAGGAAACAAGATCCGCCAATCCATGGGCGCCACCGGGGTGTGCTGGGACAATGCAGTCGCAGAATCGCTGTTCTCATCCCTGAAAAACGAGTTCTACCATCACCACAGCTTCACCACCCGCCAGGACGCCAGACGGGCGACCATGCGCTACATCGAAGTGTTCTACAACCGCTGGCGCCCTCACACCAACAACGAGGGTCTGCCGCCCGCGACAGCAATGGCCAACTTCACAACCAGAAACCAGCCGCTTCCCGCTGCTGCCTGACCGAAAAGAAACTACCCGACTGTCTCACATCCTTGACACACCTCACACCGTCCGCCACCGGAATGGGCCTGCGGCACGGACGGTCTGCGGCTCTACAAGCCCGGGCGCACCTCCCGATCGACGCAGCCAAATACGAAACGGCAGCTTTCAAGGCCGCGTTCTCCACGGCCCGGTCTTTGGTTTCAACAACACCGACCGTCAGTGCCCCTGCCCGGCCGAGACATCAACCATGCTTAACTGCGAAGGGCCCTTAAAGCGACCCCGTACTGCTCCGGCAGTACTTTCCAAAGGGCACGGACCTGAACGTGTGGAGTTAGACCAGCTCGATGACGTCTGCGACGGACTCAACGACAGGCCCCGAGCATGTCTCAACGACCGCTCGCCACGGGCAGCCATGCAACGATTAGGACACCGGATGCAAACACATCTAATTCGCAACGTTCACTAGAAACCGCCCCGTATATCGGGGGCTGATCCTCGGCGCCAACGCAGCACGGGACCTTCGCAGCAGGGCCTATCGGCACCCCTCCCGGTCCCGCGGAACGTCGATCTGCACCGGGCCTGTCGTCTCCGTCAGCACGGTCTGGGACCGCGTTCCGTTGCGCGAGTTGGCAGTATCCTTCGCCGCCGTGTCGTGCCGTTCATAACCGAGGTGCTCGGTCAGTTCCTCGTCCAGGGCGGTTTCGATGACGGTCTTGGTCAGCTGCTTGAGCAGTCCGTCAGGACCGGCCAGGGACAGCCCCTGCTCCCTCGCCATCCTGACCAGCTCGCGGGCAGCCTCGGCCTCGGATTTCTCTGTCAGTTCGTCAACGGTTTTCGTACTCGGCACAGCCTCAAGTGTTGCGGCCATATCGGGCTCCTTCCCGCCAGGCTTGCCGCCCCGGCGTGTCGAGCCGGATACACCGTTAATTCCCCAGTCCCTGCCCGGGCAGCACGCCGCTGAAGAAGGCGAGGTTCCTGAAGGTCACCGGCGCCGAGAAGATGTCCGCAGCAGCGGTGATCGGCGCGTATCACGACCTGTGGCAGGTTGAGGCGTCCTTCCGCATGACCAAGTCCGATCTGAAGGCCCGGCCAGTGTGAGCCCCGCCCGGCACCGATCTCAGACCCAGAACCGGCCGCAGCCGAGGGCTTCCACGATGGGGACCGCTTCTTCCTCCGCCCCCTCTGGCGGGGCCAGCCAGTGGCCCGTGGAAGGGGGAGCGGAATCAGGGGTAGAATCCACCCCGCGGGAGGACCGCCATGCCCCAATGCGGGCCGCCCTGCGGCTGTCGCCCGCCGAAGGATCCCGCGCTTGTGCGTCATCCGGCGCCTGCGCCGGGCCGGCCCGGCGCGCTGAGCGCAACCGGCACACCAGCCCGGGCAACAATTCCCTCAACCGGGTTCGTCCGGGGAGGACGGAGCCACGGGCGCCGCGATCTCTTTCACGGGCACATCACGCCCAGCCGAAAACCGCCGCTGTCTTCGGCCCCTCTCCCAGAGCCCACCGTGGTCGCCGGAAACCGGACACGAACAGGGGGGCCACTTCAAGAGATACAGGCCAGTTTGTCCGCGATCGCGGTGTTCGACTCGCACGCCGAAGCCAGCAGCACGATCTGGGCGCGCTGCGCCAATCCGGCACGGACTCGAAGACCCCGTCAAGCGGGATAGTTCCCCAGGATCACCATCAACGACGCGTCGCATAGCTGGCGCTGCGACGGCCTGCGTAGTCCGCCAGGATTCGAACGAAGTCCTCGGTTCGCTCCGCGAAGACGTTGTGGCCCGCGGTTCCCAGGATGTGCAGGCTCGTGGTCTCCGAGACGAGGGCGAGCTTCTGGTAGAAGGCGATGCCCAGGTCAACCGGCGCCGAGCGATCGTCGCGGCCCCAGACGACTTCGACGGGAATATTGACCTCGCCGGCGAAGAGGCGAGCGCGGATGTCGTCCTTCGCCGCCTGAAGACTCGGCTCCCAGTATTTCTTCTCAACCATCGGGTAGGTCTTGAGGGCGTTCTGGTGGTTCTCCTTGACGTACTTAGCGGCGGCCGCATTGATTTGTTCCTGCGGCACCGGGGTCACGTACAGCGCACGGAAGTAGGCTCCGCAGATCTCCTCCGGAGACGCGTCCGCCGGAAGCGAACGCGTGATCGCGTCGTAGAACTCAACGTCGCGGAACTTAGCGTCGGTGCCAGCGAGCGTCGCGCTCGACACGATGAAGAGACCTTTGGTCGACTCCGGCATGTCAAGAGCGAGCTTGCTCGCCAGCAGGCCACCGCGCGAGTGCCCGACCAGAATCATGTCCTCGAGTCCCAGAGCGTCGATGAAGCCCCTGGCGTGCTTGACCACCGCATCGAACGTCCACTCGGCATGCGTCGGCGCGAGGTCAGTCTCTCCCTGCCCCAGCTTGTCGAAGGTCACGACGCGGAAGCCCTTGTCGACCAGAGGAGCGATGACGGGAGCCCAACCATCCCCGCCGCCCGGCATGCTCATACCCGAGTGGCCACCGTGGATCAGGAGGATGACCGGACCCTCGCCCTGATCGATATAGCGCGTCCTGATTCCGCCGACGGATATGTAGTTCACGGACAGGTCTGTGTTCAACTCAAGCCTCCTGATCAAAGCAACTGGCTCGCCTATGGGGCGAGTATCTGCCATTTCTGTCACACGGAGAAGCCTTCTGTCAAGAGGGATCCGTGATTCAACGCCGGTGACAAGTTGAACGCCCGCGATCGCCGTCGACATCCCGGTCGTCGGTTGACGCTCGTTGTGCGCCAGCTGCTGATGGGGCCCGCCGAGCCCATCCCGATTGGTACGCCTTGGTTGACGTGAATACACGCCGATACAACAGCAACCACAACCGGCTGGCTGCCAGGCGCCATACCAACATCCGTGCGCCTACTCGACATTGGCTCTCCACGGCTCCACTGGGCCGCCTGGCCAGCGTCAACGCGATCGAGTAGGCGGGCGACCGCCACGAGCTGCGAAGCCCGGATTGAGCGGAACCATTGACGAACGACGAGCGAGTGGATAGCACCCATCAGAGTCACTCTCTGCCTAACAGAGGGCAGTGGCCCACAGGCCATCATGCTCCAACTGGAATGCAGCGCCAGGTCAATCTCCCCCAGGAAGAGAGATTGACCTTCGACGTGAAAATGCTCTCGAGCGAGACAAAAAGCTTCTGCGACGCGACATGCCGTCGCGTGTTCGACACAACTTCGCTTCAAGTGGTCGGATGCATCAGTGATCGCGAATTAGACACATGGAGAAGTTCGACATTCTCACCCTCCGCCTATTAGAGAAGGAAGACTGACCAATGAAACAAACACTGTCCAAATTCGAGTCTGAGTCGGTACGTACCCACTCTCGCCGTGCCGCCATCGCCGCCGCAGCCGGTAATGTCTTGGAGGGTTATGACATCGGGATTTATGGCTATTCGGCGGTTATCCTCGCCAAGCTCTTCTTTTCTGACAACGGAACCGGCGCGTTGATCTTAACCTTTGCCGTCTTCGCCTCCGGCTACCTCACGAAGCCACTGGGCGCCGTGCTGTTTGGCCACATTGGAGACCGTTACGGCCGGCGCTTGGCTCTCGTTACTTCAGTCCTGCTCATCGGTATTTGCACGGTACTTATTGGTGTGCTGCCAACCCAGGCCTCCATCGGAATTTCTGCGCCTATCCTACTTACAATTCTCCGCCTGCTCCAGGGCATCGCAGCTGGAGGCGAATCATCTGGCTCGGCCATCTTTATGGTTGAGTCGGCCCCGCCCGCGCACCGCGGCCTCTACGGAAGCTGGCAGCAGGTAAGTACAGCTGGAGGTCTATTGCTTAGCTCGGGAGCGATTGGTGTCCTGTCAGCCGTATTCACTCAGGAAGAAATTTTCGTTTGGGCATGGAGGATCCCCTTCCTTCTCGCCATATTCACAACTCTCGGAGCCCTGTGGCTGCGCCTCGGAGTCGAGGAGACCCCCACGTTTGAGGCACTCGAAAAGAGTGATGCAGTTGTGCACAACCCATTGATGGTTAGCATCAAAAAATTCTGGAGAGAGATAGTCGTGACCATCGGGGTCGCGA
>NZ_JCALDG010000056.1:0-8883 GCF_059812735.1 Mycobacterium sp. NGS40 | reverse complement strand
TCTGCAGCGTTGCCGGCGACTATGGTCGGCCGCCAGGTCCCATCATTCCGCCCATCATGCCTTGCATCATCGGGGGCATTCCGTCGCGTACGAAGCCGGTGACTTCACGAGCGTGGGCGCGGATTGCGTCGGCAAGGATGGGATCGTCGGAGGTTTCCTCGGCGATGACGCCGGTGGGAGTCAGCGTCAGCTGGCGGCGGTAGCTGCCCGCGTTGCGGAATAGTGTTGGCAGGCTTTGGCTCATGCACATGACTTCGGAGCCCTGGTTGAGGTGGGAGTACATGCTTGATACGTGTGCGTGCAGTTTGGCGGTGAGCTCGGCGGCGTTTGATTGGGTGGTGGTGCGTACGCCGCCGGGAATCTCCTCGACGGTGCGGGTGATCTCAGTGTGTCGGTTGAACATGTCCATGTAGAGGCTCATGTCGGCCGGACTGGCACCCATCATGCCGCCGTCGGTTAGGCGAATGCGCAGCACGGGCGGACCAAGGACGCCGCGAAGCGCGTACCCGATACCCGCCACCGCGCTGGCGCCGAGTGTAGCGAGTACTGCCCGTCGGGTGAGCTTAGCCATGTGATGACCTCCCGGGAACCTTGGTCGTGTGTCTGCGGTGAACGAACCTGGCGTTCAGGGCTTTACGGGCCTACATCAACCGTCGGTAAAAGTCGTCGTTGTCTGGTTTGCTTCGGGGAATGGGGGCCGCTACCACGCCTTCGGGCCGGCCATAAGGCGCAGCGGCGGGCGGATCGTTTGACCGCCTACCGGCAGACCGCACCGCAAGGATGATGGCCGTGAAGACGGCGCCCAACAACAGCAGCTTTGCCGGCGTATTGACCATTGGGCTGCACCAGCCCCAGCCGCCGTACCAAGTCGTCATCGCATTGCCTCCTAAACCTCAACAGTGGTGAAATAGTTTCTGCTGCAGCTAAATCCGCTGTGTCTGTCATCGCTTCTCTCGTTCTTCTCTGCAAGTCACTGGGTCAATGCCGGTGCAGGTTGGCGGTTGATGACCGATTGCTGGTGGGTGTTGCGGCCGAAGCGGCGTAGCCGTAGTGAGTTGGTGACGACGCTGACTGAGGAGAATCCCATCGCGGCGCCAGCAATGACGGGGTTGAGTAAGCCGAGTGCGGCAAGGGGGATGGCGGCGGTGTTGTAGCCGAAGGCCCAGCCGAGGTTTTGATGGATGGTGCGCAGCGTCTGCCGCGACAGCTCGATCGACTGCACAACGCCGTCGAGCCGGCCGGACATCAGGGTGATGTCTGAGGCCTCGATGGCCACGTCGGTACCGGTGCCGATTGCGATTCCCAGATCGGCTTGGACCAGTGCGGGTGCGTCGTTGACGCCATCGCCCACCATGGCGACCACCCGGCCCTCGTCTTGGAGTGCCCGAATTGCGGTGACCTTGTCCTCGGGTAACACCTCGGCCAACACTCGCTCGATGCCGACTTGCGTGGCGATCGCAGCTGCGGTGCGGGCGTTGTCGCCAGTGATCATGGCGACGTGTAGTCCCATCGCGTGCAGTTGAGCGACCACGGCGGAGGCGTCGTCCTTGACCGTGTCCGCCACCGCGAGTACGCCCACAACCTGGCCGTCGCGGCCGACGAACACCGCAGTGCGGCCCTGGGTTTCGAGTTCTGCAGACGCTGCGGCAAGGTGCTGGGGTAGATCTAGATTGTGCTCGTCGATGAGCTTGCGTCTCCCGACGAACACGGGGTGACCGTCGATTTCGGCGCGCACTCCGTGGCCCGCGACGTTGGTGAACGCCGTGGCGGCCGGAATCTTGAGATCGCGCTCGCGGGCACCCGCAACGATGGCTGCGCCGATCGGGTGTTCGGAGCCCGATTCGACGGCGGCGGCGATCCCCAGCACGTAATCGGGCTGTCGGCGCTTACCGACAATGACATCGGTGAGCTGCATTTGGGCGCGGGTGAGGGTGCCGGTCTTGTCGAACACCACAGTGTCGATCTTCTTGGAGGCCTCCAGGACCTCACCGCCCTTGACCAGGATCCCCATGTCGGCGCCCCGGCCGGTGCCGACCGTAATCGCGGTGGGGGTGGCCAGCCCCAGTGCGCATGGGCAGGCGATGATGAGCACCGCGACGGCCGCGGTCATGCCCGCGACCGGGTTGCCGGCCAGCACCGTCCAGCCGGCAAACGTCGCGACGGCAACCGCGACAACGGCCGGCACGAACACCGCCGAGACCCGGTCGGCCAACCGCTGCACGGGGGCCTTGCCGCCCTGGGCTTGTTCGACCAGGCGCACGATGTGGGCCAGCGCGGTGTCGGCCCCTACGGCGGTGGCGCGCACGGTTAGCATGCCGTCGACGTTCACGGTGGCTCCGGCGACATGGTCACCGACGGTTTTTTCCACCGGGATGGATTCGCCGGTCAGCATCGACTCGTCGACGGCGGCACGCCCGTCGACAACCTGACCGTCGACGGGGATCTTCTCGCCGGGCCGGACCCGCACCAGGTCTCCGACTTGCACTTGGTCGACCGGGACGAGCACTTCCTGGCCGTCTACGAGCAGGGAGGCTTCCTTGGCGCCCATCTCCAGCAGCTTGCTGATCGCCTCCGACGCCTTGCCGGTGGCTCTGGCCTCGACATAGCGGCCCAGTACGACGAACGCGATGATCAACGCGGCGGTGTCGAAAAACAGTGGGCCACCAGCGAACAACTCATAGGTGGAGTAGATGAAAGCGGTCAATGTGCCCAGCGCGATCAGCGTGTCCATATTGGCGCTCGACGCTCGCGCTTGCAGCACTGCCCCTTTGAGGAATGGCCAGCCGGCGACGAATTGCACCGGTAGCGTCGCGGCGAAGGCCAACCACCCCGCCCACGGGTAGGCACCGAACAGCATCGGCGATGCCATCGCTAGCAGCCCTAGCGGCATGGCCAGCCATAGCCGTCGCAGCCACGTCCGGCGCTGGCGCTGGTTGTCCTCGCGCGGTGACAGCTGCCCACAGCTGGCCGGCCCCGACCCGCAGCCGCCACCGGTGTTGGTCGGCTGATCACCGTCGGGTGAGCGGACGAACAGCCGACGAATGCCGCCCGCAATTTTTCGCACGATGCCGGTGTTGCGGGGATCAGCCGAGTGGGGGGCACGCGCGGGCACTGATTCCGCCGGGGCGTGCCGCGCTTCGGTGATCGCCGCCAAAACCGCAGCGGTGTCGCAACTTTCGGGCGAATACAACACCACGACCGATGCGGTACGTGGGTAGGCGTACACCGCATCCACGCCGCTCACGCTGGCGACCATGTCCTCGATCGCGACGGCCCGAACCGTGTCGAAGCGAAACCCACTGGCCTGCACACGCATTCGTCCCGACGCGTCCGAGACGACCTTCAGCTTGACTTCGCCATCGGCGACGGTGTCAGTTGTCATCGGTGTTGCCCGGGTCGCTCACCACCGGTGTGACGTTGTCCCCGATGCGTTCTTTGGCCTCGGCGATCACGTCGGCCGTGGTTAGGCGAGCCCGCTCAGCGCTCTCGCCAGCCTTGCGTTCGGCCTCACGGGCCACGCGGATGCCCCAGGCGGTGAGGGTGACGGTCGCCGAGCGCAGCGGAACCTTCGCGATTCCCTTGCGCAGCACCTCATAGGCCGCAACCCCCACCGCGCCGGTCACCACGGTGGGTACCGCCTTGGCCACAAATCCATGCAGCACCAACATCTTCAACGCTCCCTTTCATCTCTATTCCTCAGCCACACGGTGGCTGTCGTAGCTAATGGCCAGCACCAAAAGCTGGTGGTCGTTACTCGCGGCTGCCTGCCGTCGCCGGCTCTTTGTCGCTGGGTTCGCCGACCGCATCGCCGCCTAGCTGGGCCTGCGGGCCGGTCAATGCTGGGGTGAATTTGACGGCATCTATCAACTCTTCGATGGCGGCTTGTCCGCGGCCACCGAGCACCGCCGAGGAAAAACACGTCTCCAGGTGGTTGTGCAGCATCACCCGGTTGGCACGCTCGAGCGAGGACTGCACCGCTGAGATCTGCTTCATCACGTCCACGCAGTAAGCGTCGGTTTCCAGCATCCGAATGATCCCGTCGAGGTGGCCGCGAACCGTCTTGAGCCGGTTCAGCGCCGCGTGCTTTTTCGCTGTCAATTCCTCGCTCATAGCCGCCTCATCGCTCCCATCGACATCCGATTCGTCCGAGCATACCCCACCCCACCCGGGGTGGGTACTGTTCGAGTAGTTATCGCATTCGGGGAATCACTGAAGGGAGTGTCTTAAGTGGACAACGGCCAAGGGCGTGCATGGTCGCGGACTGATATCTGGTTGCCGGCAGTGCTGTTGGGATTGGCGGGTTTGGGTTGGTGGTGGTCAGTGGTCAGTGCGGCGGGTATGCGTGGTGACGCCATGCCGATGGACAGCCAATCCACGATGTCGCTGGCCGCGTTCCTCATTGCGTGGGCGGCCATGATGGCTGCCATGATGCTCCCCGCGGCATTGCCAGTGGTTGGCCGCTACGCCCGCGCCGCGGGCGGCAGGGCCGCTGCGGCGATCGTCTTCGTGACCGGATACCTGGCCGTGTGGACCGCTGTTGGCGTGCCGGCCTTTTTCGCGTCGACCCATCTGAACCCGGTGCTCCATAGCTGTCCGTGGGTCGGCCGCGTCGCCGGCGCGGTGGCCCTGATCGCGGGGCTGCATCAGCTCACGCCGTTCAAGGCGACATGCCTGCGCTATTGCCGCCGAACCACGTTGTTGTCCGGCGCGTCCGGCAACAACCTCAACAGTCCAGCCCGCGCATTGCTCGCCGGAGGCCGTTACGGCATTTACTGTCTTGGTTCTTGTTGGATGCTAATGCTGGTATTAATCGCTTTTGGCACAATGCAATTGGGGTGGATGCTGGCGCTGTCGGTCGTCATCTGGCTGGAAAAAGTGACGCCCTTCGGCGACCAGCTCAGGCATGCGACCGCGGCAGCACTCGTCGTCCTCGGCGTCGCGCTACTGGTACATCCCACATTTGTCACCCACCTCATCTCATAAAATGGAGGCGGTGGGACCTCGACGCCCGGGCCGCGGTGAAGCCGGTGCCCGCCAGCGCAAGATCACCGGGCGCCCAAGGTGTTGACGTGACCGTAGCCGAATAGCCTAGGAATTAACGGCTTTCGCGGGTTCTTATACGCCGCCCGTACTGATTGTCTCGTCGCTGGGATGACGATGCCCGATGGTTGCGCCGGCATCCAGGTCGCTTTCTAAGATCCAGCACACCGTGGAATGGTCGTGTTCGGTCGGTACGGCCTGCGAAGCGTAGTCAAGAAGGGCCTGCAAGTGACTTTCGAGCGCATTGAGTTCGGCGATCTGCGCACGGACTTGGTCCAGGCGAGCGGTTAGGACTTGTCGGACGTGCCCGCACGGCACCTCGCCACGGTCGTGAATCGCCAGGATTTGCCGGACCTTCCGCAAGGTCAGCCCGGCCGTTTGGCCCCGACGGATGAACCGTAACCGCTCCACAACTTCAGGCCGAAAGTCGCGATAACCCGACGCAGTGCGCGCGGGCGGCGGTAGCAGCCCCGAGTCCTCATAGAAGCGAATGGTTTTGGCGCTGGTGTCGGCCAGTTTCGCCAGCTCGCCGATCTGCATGCGCCCCTCCCTTGACCTTCTAGTCCACTGGAAGGATAACACTGGATTTTGGGTCGGCAGACCGCCGAAAGCGCGAACAAGATTGGTGGTGATTGTGGCGAGCACAGCGCTCCACTCGCTCTTCGCAATCTCTCGCAGAGCCCCACGACCGCAATCGAAGGCGCGCACGGGACGCTCGGCCACGATGATCGTAGTCACGGTGTGGGCGCTCGTCGGCGTCGCCGGTTGTTGGCTGGCGCCATCCGAGCCTTCTCAATCGAATCCAGCACACACCTCTTACGCATCCCCGAGCGCCGGATTCGCCGTCAACGCTGACCATTCGGCTGCCGACTGCACGGTGTCACCGGCATGCCCCCAAGCGTTCGCGATGGCGGTGCTGCCACTGTCGCCCAAGGCTCTGGTCGCGCTGGGGACCGCCCTAGCGGTGACCACCATCCTCGGTTCAGCTATCCACGATGCGACAGCGGCGAGGCGGGGCCCGCCCCGCGGCGTCCCCGTCGCCCTTGCGGGTCGAGATGTCTTGACGCGGTTCTGTCTAGCGCGTCGCTGATCGGTCAGCGTCAGGCCGTTGCACCTCGTTCGCGCGGCCAGTGACCAATGACCTTGTCAAGGGCGCACTTTAAAGCGAGAACCCGCTGTCGAAGCGGCGATCGGACCACGCTCGTGGTGGCTTGGCTCATCGTCGGATGAGCTTTCGATCAAGAACCCAAACGATCACCACGGTCGTGCGGAAGATCCCTCGCCGCCACAAGCCTTTTGCCCCGCGTGCTGGGGCCTCAATTCCCTACCCGGTCTGGGTCTCGGCGCACGACCGCGGGAGTAAGCGGACAACACGATAGAGAAGAGAGAATCTAATGAAATCTGAAATTGGGAAATCGCTCGCGCTGGTCGGTGGCGCGGCTGCAGTTGTTTTGGCGGTCGGATTTAATGGTGGGGGCGACGACAAGTTGCCAAGCACGCCGAGAATGACGACAACTGCGTTCGTCGTGACGCCAGCACCCACACCTCCGGCCCCTCCCGTAGGCGTCGCCGAGGGTAGACCCGGGGCTAGTCTGCGCGGTTGCATTGTCGGCCTCAACTGCGGCCCGATAGGCCCGATAGACCCGATAGGCCCTAAACGTCCCAAAAAACCCCGACCGTCCCAAACGACCCAGACTGCCCATGTCCCAAACACCCTCTCCCCCCGCCCGTAATGCGGCAGGAACACGGCGGGATCGATTCTCGATGGGTTTATCAAGCCGCTGCGGCGGTTGGGATTTGGTAGGTGGTGTGGTCGCGCAGCATGGCCCACAGGACGTTGAGGCGTCGCCGGGCCAGGGCCAGGACTGCTTGTCGGTGGGTGTTTGCCCTCAGCACGTTTGCGGTCTTCGTAGGCCCGGGAAGCGGGGTTGGTGCGGGCGGCACTTTGAGCGGCAAGATAGCAGGTGCGCAAGAGTCGTCGGTGATTGAGGCGGGGGCGTTTGAGGTTGCGCTGATGCGCCCGGAATCACGCGGTACCGGTGCGAGCCCGCAGATACCAGCCAAACGATCGGCGGAGTCGAAAGCGCTCATGTTTCCCCCTGTCGCGGCGAGGAATTCGGCGCCAAGAATGACCCCGAACCCGGGCAAGCTCAGGATGATTTCGGCGTACCGGTGGCGGCGAAATCGCTCCCCGATCATTGTCTCAGTGTAGGCGGTTTCGGGTGTCGAGGTTGATCACCTCCTGGGCTAGCCGGGCCACCATCGCGACGGCCAGATCTTGTCCGGGCAACACCGTGTGCTGGGCATGGGCAGCTTCGAGTGCGGCGACGGCCACCGCCTCGGCAGTGCGGGCCTTGCGTTTCCGCAGCCAGGCGACCAGCCGCGCGGCGCCGGCGCGACGTAGTGCCTCGGGGGGTTTGGTAACCGGTGAACAGGATCGGCGCGGCCTTGTGTTGACCGTAGTCAAACGCCCGCTCGAGGGCCGGAAAGCACTCCAACAGCCGAGCGCGCAGCCGGTTAAGGGCTCGGGTGCGATCGGCCACCAGATCAGCGCGCCGGGCAGCCAAGATGCGCAGCTCCACAGTGATCTCATCGCCGCCACGCAACGGCTGCAGATCACGGCGCATCCGGGCTTGATCGGCGATGATCGCCGCGTCTTTCGCGGCGCTTTTCGCGTCGCCGCGATAGCTGCCCGACGCGCAATAGACACTTCGCCCGGGGATATAGAGCAGCCGCTGGCAGGCCTCCGTTAATAGGGCGATCAGCAACGCAGCACCACCACCGGCCAGATCAATCGCCCGGGTGAGGTCGCCACCATCAGCCAGCGCGGTGACCGCATTGATCAACTCTCCTAGTGTCGCCTCATCGTTAGCTACCCGCCGCGAGAGCACCCTCTTGCCGTCAACGTCGATAACGACGCAATGGTGCTCTGCCTTGCCGGCATCAACGCCGGCCCATAGTTGCTGTGGCACAACCACCTCGGTGTTCGTTGTCGGTCTTTGAACCCACCAGACGACTACGCCGACGTGTCCTTACACAGCGATTTGCATCGCACCTCTCGAGTCGTCGCGGAACGCCGGGCGGCCAATCGATCCGAGCCATCACAAGGCAGAATATGGCAAGCCATACCCGACGCCCCTGGGTACTCAAAGCCTACGACCGACAGCCACGAATACCCTGCAAAAACCGTAAGGAATATGCAGGGTTTGTATGCTGCCGATTACGCTGTGTGCCAGCTGATTTCAGTATTCTAACAATCGCCGATAATTTATCAGCTGCGTCAACCCCCGTAGCTTCGGCGCGTAAGCATGTCGTGAGCCCACGGGGGGGTTGCTCGCGGCGCGTTGTTCACCAACTGTGCCTTTTCAGTTCGTCGGCGGCTGATTCCCGAGCGGGCTAACCAACCGGGTCATTCTCAGCAGTGAAAGGCGAGATGGACGTCTGCTATCTGACTCCTTCAAAAGGACACGTCGGTCGGCATGGAAATAGGTGTATCCGGCGGTGAGCGAGCACAAGATCGTGGCGATTGTCAACATCTGAGATCCATTTGCTACCAAGCTAATAGAACCACCGATGGTGGCACCCACGATGAAGCTTATATACAGCAGAAGGTATCCCAACCACGCGGCTGCTGAGCCGCCACTGATGTGGCGTTCAATGCCCTGGCCCATCTTCACGAGCGTTCCGGTCACGTAGCTCAGCGGGGTTGACACCTCGCCGTCCTTGACAAATGAAGTATTGAGGGCACCTACGCCGAACGCGACAAAAAGAATTGGCTCGAGGGAGAGGTCCGCTGTTGCCGACCACCCATGTGTGGCGAGGCAGACGGAGGTGGCGCCCCCC
>NZ_JCALDG010000055.1:0-9326 GCF_059812735.1 Mycobacterium sp. NGS40 | reverse complement strand
GGCGCCGACGGCGCTGACCACGGCGAGGACCTCGGCCGGCGGCAGGCCCAGGCCCTGGCGTTGTGTGAGGACCGTATCAAGATTGGGGCCGTTGACGTAGTCCATGGCGATCCAGAGCTGGCCGCTGAATTCGCCCCGGTCGTGGACCGCCACGATGTGGGGATGCCACAGCTGCGAGGCTCGATCGGCCTCACGGATGAATCGTTTCTGGAAATTAGGGTCGGCCGACAGATCCGCGCGTAGCACCTTGAGGGCCTCCAGCCGCGGTAACCGGGGGTGGCGCGCCAAGTACACCTCGCCCATCTCGCCGGCACCCAAAAGCCGCACGACCGTGTAGCCGGCAAACGAGGCACCTTCGCTCAACGGCATCGGTGCTCACCTTCCTCAGTTCACGCTCGACTGTTTAGCGATGGATGGGGGTGGACCCATACACCGGGGGATCTTTGGTCAAATCGACTGTGCCCGAGGCTTTGTAGATCACCCTGCTGGTGGTCGGTGAGTGAGCGTTGTACACGACGCTGCCTGATACGGTCACCAACATGGTGTTGGGATCGAAGCTAAACCGGGTGTCGGAGAAATCACCGGCACCGATCACCGATACTTTGGTGTCACCGGTGTCCAGGGTGTTGCACTCCGGTGGCGGGGCGACTCCTTGGTAGCAGTAGTGCTGCCAGTTGTCGATGGCCGTTTTGGAGGCTTGCAGGCCGGCATCGTTGAGGGTAGCTACGGGTTGGATGCTGGGGTGGGTGGCGTTGGCGCCCAAAGCATTCAGCAGTACCGGGGGCGCCTGGGCGGTGATGTCGATGAAGCGGTTCGACGAGGCGACGGCAAGGGCGCCTGGGAAAACCGAGACCGGGGTTGTTCCGTTCGTTGCGATGCCGAACAGTGCGACTGCCTTGAACGAGGCACTGCTGGTGCCTGGCGTTCCGATGTCGACGGGCACGGTAGCGGTGTCGAGTTTCCAGTCGTCGCCGTGGCGGTGCAATGCGATACGAGTCTGCGACGAGGTCGGCCCGAAGCGGGCGGACAAAATCACGTACTGGACGCTGGCCGGGTCATCGCCGGATGCCGAAGGAGCTGCGGTGACCGTAATGTCGGTGATCGGTGTTGACGCCAATTGGGTGCGCAGGGCGTCGGCGCTGACCCACTGCGCTGTGGCCGAGGCGGTGGTGCCCAACGACAAAGCCGTGTCGGCGTCCCCACGCGACAGCGCCTCAAGATAGCGCTGCGCGGCCAGCCCGGCAGCCTCTTGAGCCGATGTCGTGCCCGGTGGCGCGGAGGTCTGAGCGCCGTGCGGCAGGACGAAATACGCCACCACGCCACCGACGGCGAGCACCGCGGCCGCCACGAGCGCGGCCGGCAGCCACCGGCGCCCTCGTGCCGGCCGCGGTGGTGCGCCTTCATGATGCGGGTGGGGCGGCGTCGGCGGCCATCCCGGGCCTGGATGCGGTCGCCCAGCTGGCTGTGGTGGCGCAGTGAACGCGGCGGCGACCAGCTCAGACGACGGTGGAGTCCGATCAGGCCGCGTCGTCGTCCACGGCCGGGTCTCGCCGGCCGGCTGGCCGCCTGCTTGAGCCGCCGCGTTGTGTGAAGACGGCGCCAAGCGGAGTTGATCGGCCAACGCCGCCGCGAATTCGCTGCACCGTTGGAAGCGCTGCCGCGGATCTTTCGCCAGAGCCCGGGCAAACACGGCATCGGTGATGGCCAGGTCGGGACGAACGGCTCCAGGAAGTGGCGGTGGCGCGGTCAGATGGGAGCTAATCACTGCCACCGCAGGCAGATTGGCAAACATCTTGGTACCGGTCAACAGGTAGTAGGCGGTAGCCGCCAACGCGTATTGGTCCGCCCGGCCATCCAGTGCCCCACCCATCAGCTGTTCGGGTGCGCAGTAGTTCACGGTTCCCACCGCCATGTTGGTCGCGGTCAGGCCGCTCGCGTCGTCGATCGGGCGCGCGATACCGAAGTCGCTCAACAAGATTCGCCACTCTCCGGCGTCATCGGCCCGGCTGACCATAATATTGGCGGGCTTAACGTCACGGTGCAGCAGCCCGCGGTGATGAGCGTGATCTAACGCGTCGCTCACCGCGGCGACCATCGCCACGACGGCCTCGACCGGCATTCCGGACGCATAGTTCGCGCTGACCACCGCGCCCAAATCGGCGCCATCAACATAGTCCATGGTGATCCACAACTGGCCGTCAAACTCACCGCGGTCATGCACCCCCACGATGTGGGGATGCCACAATCCCGAAGCCAACTCGGCCTCCCGGTTAAAACGCTGTTGGAAATCGGGGTCGGCCGAGTACTCAGTGTGCAACACCTTGAGCGCCTCCAGCCGCGGGAAACGGGGGTGACGGGCCAAGTACACCTCGCCCATCCCTCCGCTACCCAGCAACCGCACCA
Source organism: Mycobacterium sp. NGS40 (assembly GCF_059812735.1). Taxonomy (NCBI): domain Bacteria; kingdom Bacillati; phylum Actinomycetota; class Actinomycetes; order Mycobacteriales; family Mycobacteriaceae; genus Mycobacterium; species Mycobacterium sp. NGS40. The sequence goes on along the minus strand of NZ_JCALDG010000055.1, from coordinate 6,923 downwards.
GCGTGTAGCCGGCGAACTGTGCACCCTCACTCAGCGGCATCGATACCCCGATACGTCGCGCAGCCCTCGCGGGGCTGATCACGGCACGACGTGACACCCGCCTTCTCGATTGCGTTGTTGCCCAGCAGATTTGGCTGAGCGTCGTCGACAGAATGTGCCACGCTCACCGTCCCTTCCCAGACAGACAGGCCTTGGCGATCTGTGGCCAACCTCTTCACACCCACTGGTGGTCTCTTCTGCATGGCGTTAGGTGCCTGCCGGTTCGGTCTGTCGGCGCCGCCGCCCACCACGCGGATTACGGGCAGCCGTCCAGCGTTCGTGGAAAGCCCGCACGGATGCCCTTGTGTAGAGACGGCCAATGGCCGCATGCACGACGGGTGCGGGAAAGTCCGGGTCGTCGGCGAGTTGTCCGACGCGCTGGCGGGAGACACCGAACTCACCAGCGATCTCGGTGATTCCAATGAGGTCAAGGTTCAACGGTGGCGGGTGCTCAGCGTCCGCAACGAAATCGGCAGTGCTCTGCACCAGCAATCGGATGGGCGCCGCAAGACCGGTAGCCGCGGCCGCGGCACTCAGACTCACACCGGTGGCCTCCGCCAGGGTCGAGGCCTCCACCGCCAGCGTGATCTGCAACCGATTCCTGCCAGCGTCGTAGCTGACTTCGGCCCTACCAAGGGCCTCGGCCAGTGCCGCCGTGTCGGCAGCAGTCAGTCCTGCGGCGGGGTAGATGAGCTGAGTCGTCCAGGTCATCACACACCAGCCCCCTTGTCCGGCGCGAACCGCATCGCGTGGCGTGAGGACATAGTGGGCCACAACTATTGACAGACGCAAGGGTCTACGAACCATTAGACCACTCCTATCGCCCTCATGTGCTACCATGTAGCACATGAGGGCGATAGGAGTTCGCGAGCTTCGGCAGAACGCCAGCAAGTACCTCGAGGACGTCGCAGCGGGGGAGTCGATCGAGATAACTGACCGCGGCCGCCCGGTCGCGCGTCTCGTGCCCGTTACAGGCGATCCATGGCAAGACCTCGTCAACTCCGGCGAGGTTGTGTTGGCGGCTCGTCCTTTGAAGGCCGACGACCTTGAGCCGCAGAGTTACCCGCACAGTCCCACTGAGGCTCTAGAACAACTACGGCACGATGAACGCTAGCCAGATGCGAATCTATTTGGACACGTCCGCGTTGGTGAAACTCGTTGTCGTCGAGGCGGAATCGGTAGCGCTGCAAAACTTCCTCGCTGAGCAACGCCACGACACCCTGTTCTCAGCAGCCCTGGCGCGCACTGAACTGATACGGGCAGTCTTCCCGAACGGGCCCCAAGCCATTGGTCACGCACGCGACCTCCTGCACGGCTTGGACATCATCACGCTGAGCCGACAGTTACTCGACGACGCAGGCACGTTGCAGCCACTAACCCTTCGCAGTCTCGACGCCATTCACCTCGTTGCCGCACAGCGTGCCGGCGACACCCTACGTACGGTGATCACCTATGACGCCCGGATGCTCGCAGCGGCAGCCGAATTGGGGATCCCCACCGCAGCACCAGGCTAGCTCTCTGACCTTCACACGCGGCCTAGAAGAATCGTAAGACTCCAAACTGCCGAAATCCGCTGCCGGCCAACTCAATCCTCGCAATGGCGTTCGTAATCCCAGCGTTCCAACCATGCGGAGAGGTGGTGGACTCCGATGCTGACCACGATCAGCACAACGCCTTCTGCGACCATCAGAAGCTCGTTCACAGTCGGTCCATCTCACGGGCCGTCGCCGCCTGCTCGAAGTAGCTGGTCCTGCGTGGCGGGTACCGGCGGCGCGGCTCACGCTCGACGCTGACGCTCCGCACCAACCGCTGCCAGAGGGTGACACGCCCAGGGCGCGGGGTGGTGAGGGGCTGGAGTGCCCCGAGGGCAGCCGCGGTTGCGAACGTGACCTGGCGTTCGGTGATGAGCACAGGTTCCGGTGCCACTTTGGTGAGGTTGTGTGCTTGCGCGGCGCCTGATGTTGCGACCGCCGCATGGCTGGGTTGCGTGGCTGCAGCGGTATCACGATGTAGCACCACTGTTTTCGGGATGGCTAGCATTTCGATCACCTGAGAGGGATTCGCGCCCGGCGGGTCCGGCCGTCAATAAAAATCTACGAAGTGACCGGCGTCGTGCGCATGCGTAATGGACTACCTGTTCTGCCGCGAAGAACCCGCGCTACGGCCGGCGAGTGCCGTCAGGTCTCGGCAGTCCACTGGCTGGCCGGCGGTTCGTCGAGCTTCTGGAACCACGCCAGGTGATAGTTCGCCGACGTCGCATCGCCGGCCACGCTGCTTTCGGTGGCGGCCAACAACAGGCAGTTGAGCAACAGCGCGGGCACCACATCCGGATACTGGCTCAGCAGCTGATAACGGGCCGTGTCGAGATGAACGCGCAGCAGGTCGGCTTCCTCTTCTACGACACCCGTTCCCGCAGTCGCGGCTTTGGCCAGGGTGTGCACTAACCGCGGCAGTCCGTCGCGCCAGTGCGTGACTCGACCCAGTTCCCATGAGATATCCTCGACCGCCGGCAGTTCGCGGGCCTGCACCGACGATTCGGTCGCGGCGAAGTCGGTCGCCCGGCCGACCCGATCGCCGGGCGTGTAGGTGGCGGTCCGGATCGCCTCACCGAGCAGTGCCGAGGCTTTGCCGGTCTGGCGCCCGGGCGCCAACAATCGCACGCCCACCGGAAGCGTGATTCCGGGCGGAATCCACCCGTGGGCAAGATCGGTGACCAACAGCGTCGTGCCGTCCGCGAGATCGCCGACTGCCCAGTTCAGCCCGGGGTCTTGCCGGACGACGAACGCTAACAGCCGGTGCAATCGTTCGGAATCGGATTCGGCGTTGACTGCGGCCGCCGGGGCTTCCACGAGTTCCGGTTCCGGTTCCGGCTCCGGTTCGCGCTCGGGCTCGGGCTCGGGTTCCGGCTCGGGCTCCGGTTCGCTGACGGCCACCGGCTCGGGCTCGGGCTCGCTGACAGCCTCCGGCTCGGGTTCCGGCTCGGGCTCGGGCTCCGGTTCGCTGACGGCCACCGGCTCGGGCTCCGGCTCGTTGACGGCCTCCGGCTCGCTGACAGCCACCGGCTCGGGTTCCGGTTCCCGGACTTCCGGTTGCACCGGGATAGCGACGTCCACCGTGGCATCCTCGGAAGGAGCTCGATGCCGGCCCCCGGAAGAATCGAGGTCGTCGTCCGCGGAGATCTCGGTTGCCGGCTCTTCAGCAACGGGCTCGGCGGTGACAGGCTCGGCGGTGACGACCGGTATGACTTGCGTCTGGTCGAGCGTCCGATCACTGACGACGGGCTCTGTAGCCGGGACCACCGGGATGACTTGGGTTTCGTCGATCGCCGGCGCAACCACATCGGGTTCCGCCGCCGGGACCGCGGGGATGACTTGCGTCTTTTCCAGGTCGGCCGTGCTGAAACGTCGCGCGACCTGTGCGGTTTGGCGTCGCGCGCGTACCTGAGCCTTCATCATCTCCAGCTGGCGAATCGTCGATTCGACGCGCCGAACGGCACGCGCACGGGCTTCGTCGATCACGCGAGCCTCTGCCGCGCGCCAGCCCACATCGGTGAGTCCCGCTCGCTTGACCATCCCCAGCTGTTTGTTGGCGCTGCCGGTGATTCGTTGCAGGTCTTTCTCGAGATACTCTGCGAGCGTGGCGGTTTCGTCTGTCACCGTCGACAGTTCGGCAGGCCAAAGCCCACCGATCACCCACGGGGAGCAATCGACAGGAGAGCTGAAGGCCGGCATCGACAATGATTCCCGGGTAGCTCTCCGGAGGCGCTGGCGCGCCGTCTTTCGACCGAAGATCGCCACCGGATCAGACTACCGATATATGCCGAACGCTCTTTACCAAAGGTGAATTGTGCGGGTGGGAGCGCCTGGCGGGTGACGTCTTGCGACCGAGTTATGGCGAAAAGGCAGCGCCCGCACGTACATTGATTTCTTCTGATACGCCGTTCTGTGCGCGAGGCACCTGCGATACCATCGAGACGTCCCGACGGGTGCATGTCTGGCTCCACGTAGTACTGCCGCCGCCCCCGCGGCTGGGCTGTTTGCGGTACTGCCGGCACGTTCTTCTGAGGGATGGGATGGCCGAACCGAAAGTAGTACGCCACTCGCAAGTGTCGCGACCGCCACGCGCGGCGGCCGGATGCTTGCAACACCTGAGGCCTGGCTTAGGCCAGTAGTGCGCGCCTCGGCGCGCTAAGGCGAATACTGCCGGCTCCAGGCGGGGGAGGGGCTTGTGGTGTCTCACGCGCACACCACAAGCGCGGTGAGCGGCCGCAACGCGGCCGGCGTTCCTGCTGCACAAGGTGGTGCCAATGGATGTCGTGATCGGTGTCGATGCACACAAGGCCACCCACACCTTCGTCGGTGTCGACAGCGTCGGCCGAAAGCTGGCAGAAATTACCGTGGCGGCAACCACCGACGGGCACCTCGAGGCACTGAGCTGGGCCCGCGACACTTTCAGGGGCGACTTGGTCTGGGGGGTGGAGGATTGCCGCAACCTCAGCACGCGACTAGAAAACGACTTACTCCACGCAGGACAACATGTCGTGCGTGTGCCACCCCAACTAATGGCCCGCACCCGTGCCTCGGCCCGCACCCGGGGCAAGTCGGACCCCATTGATGCCCTGGCCGTGGCGCGCGCGGTGCTGCGCGAACCGGACCTGCCCGTGGCCAGCCACGACGACACCTCGCGGGAATTGAAGCTGCTCGTCGATCGCCGCGAGCACCTGGTCCAGTACCGGCGCGCGACCATGAATCGGTTGATGTGGCGCGTGCACGAACTCGACCCACCCCACGCCAGCAAACGGATGAGGCTCGACCACGAGCTTCCACGTCAAGCGCTGCGGAGCTGGCTGGCCACCCAGCCCGGCTTGCTCGCGGAGCTGGCCTACGACGAGTTGACCGACATCGCCAGGCTCACCGACGAAATCGACGCCCTGGAACGCCGTATCGCCGTGCGCGTGCGCGCCGCGGCGCCCTCACTTTTGACGCTGTTTGGCTGCGCCGAACTCACCGCCGCCAAACTCATCGGAGAAACCGCCGGCGTGCACCGGTTCCGCAGCGAAGCCGCCTACGCCCGCCACGCCGGCCTCGCCCCCATCCCACACACCTCGGGAGGCAGCCAAGTGCGGCTGCGCGGTAGCCGCTGCGGCAACCGTCAACTCAACGCCGCGCTGTTCCGCATCGCCTTCACCCAACTGCGGGGCGGCTCCGGCGCCGACTACTACCGTCGGCGCCGCGACGCCGGTGACACACACGCCAAAGCCCTGCGGTGCCTGGAACGCAAAATTGTGCGCAAGGTTTATGCGCACCTGCGTACCGATGAAGCCAACAGACACCAATCCCAGCCAGCCCCAGGGCATTTCGAAGAACTCGAGCGGCTCAACGACCAGTGGTCACGCGCGCTGGCCACCCTGGGGGACCGATGACGCGCAAGCGGCATAGGAGGTCAACAGCGGAGCGTCCTCCTCGGGGCGGGGGGCATCTTCCTCGGCGGCGGCCTTGGCGAGGTCGTAATTTAGTGGGGTAGCTTGGCGGCGATCGCGTTCGCGATCGTCACCATCTTGTCGGTGACCATGGCGGGGCCTTGTGCAGCGACGTCAATGACGACATTGGAGCGTGAGGTGATTGCGCGTACGTTGGTCTGTTCACCCTTGCCTTCCGGGTGGATGACGAGTGTTGAGATATCGGAAATTGTCGGATATCCCACTGTGTACCAATCGGTTCGGGTGTTCGGCGGCGGCCCGGTGGGCCCGGTGTCGCTGAAATGGGCGTCGGCGCAGTGCTGCCAGGCCAGTGTCACGCGCGCGACGAATAGGGTGGCTGCATCAGCGGTGGGAAACGCGACCACTCCTTGGTCGACGGAATGGGTATGCCGGTCGCCGGGCTCGCGCAACCCGTGTCCGAGCGCTCCGGTGTAGCCAGAGCCGTCGTAGGCGGTCCACATGGTGTTCCAGACTGCTTCGGCACAGCTCGGATCTGAGAAGGTCTCGCTGGCATCGGCCGGGGTGATTGTCGAATAGGTGTGGAAGGTCGCCAGCGGGCCGGCGCCGACGATGTCGCTGATGTGTTCGTCCGACAGCAGCAGTTTGTCGAGATCTGTCGGGGCCACGGTCGGGGCCGCACTGTCTCGAGCCGACAGCGCGCGCGGCTGTCCGCTAAGGACGTGTGAACACGCCCACGTCATGATCACGCAAGCCAGTGCGAAGGCGGCGACACCCCGATAGCTCTGGCGGCACGGTGAAATCATCTATGCCACCTTACTTTCGCTGCCAGCGCCGCGGCGCAACGGGAATATGCGAAACTCGGCGAATTGGGACCCGAATGCATCATCAGCCAGTACCGGATTGTGCGCAGCGTCACCGAGGTCTTGGGTCGCTGTGCGCCTAAGCAGCGAAGCGTATGCCACATTGGCTGGCGTCGACTCAGTCGGAGCGGTGAGCAGGCGTGAGGCGAGGGCATCTGTTTGTTGCGGCGCGGAAACTCCTGGCTTTGGCCGGGCGCGGAAGTGCCGCTTCTCCTTTCGCTGTGTTGTCGGTGTAAGGGGTCTAGGTTGTCAGTCGGCCGATTGGCGAGGCAGCGCTCCAGTGCCCTGCTGATGTGTGCGCCAACAGGTCGGCACAGTGGATCAGCACCTGCGAGCCCGTGGCCGCTGAGATGTTCGCTGGCGCGTGCGATGGCGGGGCGGTCGGCGCGCTGCGCCGTGGTGGAGTCGGTGAAAGTGGCTTCTAGGGCGGCGATTTCGCGGTCGGCGGGATTTGGGGCCGGCAGCCACGTGACGTCGCGGCCTGGGGTGGATCCTCGTTTGACGAGGCCTTGGCGTTCACGAGCGCAGACGCGGTAGATCTGTTCCTGGATGGGAGGGCAGTACTCGGCGGTGCCGGCGACGGG
>NZ_JCALDG010000054.1:0-9734 GCF_059812735.1 Mycobacterium sp. NGS40 | reverse complement strand
CATCGTGGGCGCGAAAAGCGCGAAAAGTGTTTGAACGCAAGGCAAGACAATCGTTGGCCACGATCAGTCCCGCTCAGCGCACAAGAAGTTTGCCCACCAGTCGATTCCGCCGTTGACGGCGAGCTGGCCGTCCCAAAGGTCTGGATCGCTTCGGGCAATACCCTCGTGGATGTAGCCCAGCGCGCCCCACGTCACCCGATCGCCGGCCCGCACCAGGGCGCGATCAGTGATCTTCACCGTCACCACCCGCCGATTCTGTCCGGGTCGAGGTCAGCAAGGGTGATCAGATCCTCTTCGGCGTCGGCGGCAACAAGTGCGTGCGGCTCACCGTTGTAGAGGTACGGCCGGTGAGAAACCGCAAGGCTGCGGCGGGAGATATCGCGGCCGAGGACCGCGGCGGCCCACGCTTCGCCCCGCCGGTCGAGCGCATCGGTGCACCTGCGCAGCAAGTGAGGGTCGACGAAGCCGTGGTCACGGCTCTTGCCGTCGCGTCTCAGTTCGATCAGGCGGGCTTCGGAGATCCTGGTTGCGGGATCGGCGCCTCGGGACATATGTCGACTATAACCGACACGGCAAGGGTCGTCTATAGTAGACATCGTGCCGATAGACGCCGCCGACCTCCAGAAGCTGGGCGAAAGGCTGCGCGCACTCCGCCACGCCGCCGGCGAGACCCAAGAACAAACCGCCAACAGCGTCGGCCTCACCCGCACCTACCTCACCGAAATCGAAGCCGGCCGCAAAAACATCACACTGAGCACCCTCTACGCCCTCGCCAACCACTTCAAGATCGAACCCGCCGAAATCCTCCGCGTGGAGAAAGGCCGCACCACCCGGCAATCCCGCAAGTCCTGTTGAAACCCGAGCGCGCGCGACACACCATCGGTCCATGCCCGCGACATCCGCGATAGCCCTGATCCGCCACCCTATGTGCCGGACCATTTACACAGGGGAGGTTCAAGTGTGAGTGATGACCGCCAGAGTGACCCCGATGTCGACTACGCCATGCACACCCGGGTCCACTGCCGCGCCGATGCTCTCGCGCGCCTCAATCGGCTGGCCGAGCAGATGGACGACCGCGACACAGGCCAGACGGCGGCAGGGAGACCGAGGTGGAGGGCGTACGCCATGGCAGTTCTGCGTGTCGCCCTGATCGTCGTCGGCATCCCGCTCGTGTGGATCTACCGGACGGAACTCGACTGGTCGATCTGGAAGGCAGCCGCCGCCACACTTGTCCTGGTTCTCCTCGCCACCGGCCAGACCTTCCTGGCCGCGGTGTGGAGCCCATAGCGCCCGGATCAACGAAAATCACACTCAGGCAAGGAAATAATACGATGTCGGACGGCAACAACGACCCCCAAGGCCAGCCTCAGCAGTTCACCCAACAAATGCAGCAGCGGACGACCCAGATCGCTCAAGCGCTCGACCAAGACGTCGTGCAGGTGGCCCAGCAGATGCAACAACAACCGATCCAGGTCGCACAGCCACTCTTCCCGGACTGCAGGCCAGAAGACCCGCCAGCGTAAGTCAGTGCTGCCGCAGACCGATCCCGATGACACGACCACGGCCACGCTCAAAGATCATCCTGGACGCCTCCGCCGCGCGACAGGCCGGGCGAGACGACGCAAAGGCCGGAAAACCCAACAGCCCCTTTGTAAACGAGACTCTTTACGCCGCATGCGTTGATGCACCAGTCGGGAGTAAGACCCACCTCCTGCGCGCCTACAACCAAGGCTGGCACGAACAGAACGCGGCGGCAGGTGCCGAATGATCAGAAGCGGATGCCGCGCTCAGCCAGAGCGCGACGCCACACTGCCTGCACGTCCTCACTGCAATGCGCCAGGGCGTCATCCCAGGTCGGCCACCGGTCATGTTCGGCATAGAACGTGTACTGGTAATGCAGGGACTGGGCGTCGTGAGGTTCGTCCGGTTCGTGATCGCGTGCACACTGTGAGCAGACACCTGGTGGTGCCGGCAACAGCGTGAAGCCGGCGTCCTTTCGCGGATCGCCGAGCTGCTTGATGGTCGACGGCAGATGCCGGACCACCGGTGCCGGTGTGCTCCCTGTGCTCCCCTCGGACTCGAACGCCTCATCGGGGCCCTGCTCGATCATCGTGACTCGCTTTCGACTAAATCCTGCAACGCCACTTCGTAGGGCGTGTAGATGCGGATCTCGGATTCATCGCCAGTGATGTTGTCGCGCAGCGTGATCCGGGCGGAACCGCCGTTTCGTGAGACCCGGCGTGCGGCGGTATCGGCCGCCCCGGCGTCGCGATGGGAAGTCGTTCCGACGATTGGGCGCGAGGTGTCGACGACATAGAGCCCCGTCATGGATTCGTCGTCGCTGAACGTCTTCGTGCCGTCGAAGCGAAAATGCACCTTCCACGGGCGCGTCCGGCTCGCGGTCGCGCGGCGCCGGCGAGGTGAGGGTGAGTGGCTCATGGCGGTGGGGTGCTTCCTGCTCTTGTGAGTTGCGTGCGCGCCGCGCGGCTTTGATGTCTACTATAGCCGACATTCTGGTATGTCGGATATAGTAGACATATGTCCTCAGTGCCCGACAACTCGGCCCCAGAACACGCTGTCGAAATCGCATACAGCTACCTCGGACTCCCGTACGTCTTCGGCGGCGGAGATCTGAACGGCCCCACCAACGGCGGGTTCGACCGTGCCGGATTCACCCGCCGCGTCGTGTATGCCGCCACGGGAACGGATATCGGTAGAACACTCGACGTCCAGCTCGACCGCTGTACGCGACTGCCGGCGGGGGACATCGCGCAGCCCGGCGACATCTTGTTCTGGACCTCTCCGGGCGGTTTTCAGCGAGTCCATCAGCAGGCGCTCTATACCGGGATGATGACCGTGATCGCACTGATCCCCGAGGATCTCGTAACGCCAGGGGCCCCGTTTGACACCCGCGTGATCGCCGCCGTTATGGGCACCGTCTTCCACGAACAGACAGTCGAGCGGGACTTGATCACCGCCAAGCCACCAGCCGGACCGGGCAAGCCCGAAATCATCATCGCCCGGCCGCCCTACTCCGAAAACACATCGGCGTGAGCGCCGCGACGCGACCGACGAGTTCTGTCGGTGGCCGTAGGCACCATAGGCAGAAACCCGCGTAGATGACCGCTCGCCGGGGGTAAAGCCCGCGGCGGACGGTCCTCTTGAAACCTCCTGAACAGGTCCGAAGGATCGACGATATGGGTGACATTGGTACCAGCCCGCGGAGGGTCGAAGTGACCCCGGAGCCCCCTCCGGTGAGGCCGCTGCTTCGCGTGATCGGCACCATGATTGCCGGCCGAGTCAAGGATGTTGTTCGCAACACAGGTCCAAGAGCGAGCGCGGTAACAGCGTGATCAGGCCTACACCACGTTTGACTTCGATGCCCGGAACGGAACTGGACACCGTGGATATGACCGACCCCGCCAACACTGACCTGTCGGCTATTCAGAACCAGGAGGTAATCACCGCCGCGCCGGTGGCCTTATGCCTGGCCGTACTCGACAATGCAGCGGTTGTGGTGCAGACATCGCCTTCGACCCCGCCGGCGCTTGCGCGCGTGATCGCGCGCGAAGAGGCATACGTCCACCGATTCGAGCGGGACCGCCTCGACCAGCTGAGGGGGAGAGGCGGCGCCGGTGATGAGCCATGGATGGCCACTGGGCCGGTACAGGCGGTTCTGCTCGACCCGCTGCTGGCAAGTCTCACGGGTGACCATCGCATCGCTCGCGTTCAGAAGATCCTCGACGAAACCGCACCGCCCTCCATCCTGCGCGATAGGGGACCGCTGCTGTTATCGCTCATCGGCATGCTGGGATTCATCGTCTTGCTCGGCGCCGGCCTTGTACCGCTGCTGATCGCACTCCCGGGTGCCGTCATATGCGGCTACAGCGCGATGATCCCGCGTCGACGCGGCGCGTACCTGCGTGGCCCACGCGAACTGGTGATGCCGCCACGCTATCCGACGATCTCGCTCGACGACGCGCTTCAACTCGCAGCGCTGAATCGGTCTCCCGCTTCACCTGCAAGCGGTTCGCAAGCCCCGGCTACACAGTCGTCTGTAGGCCAGGCTATGCGCGGACCTGAGTCCGATCGGATGATGAGTCCCGCCGATCGCCGCCGCGCTATCGACGACGTGCACGCCGCGATCACAGAACTGGACACGGAATGGCTGGAGTACCAGCTGGATACGCATGCATGGTTTCTGGCAAAGCCGCAGCTGCGTAACCACAACGACCCGATCATCAAGGCGTATCGCGAAGCAGAAGCCGAATTACGCGACCGCGCCGAAGAATTGACCGACACCAGCACCGACGAACAGATCACCGCCGCTCAGGATGCCGCGCGACACGCACTGAAAGCGTGGGGAACCGCCAACCGGCACGCTCTGAAGATCGGCGTGACGAACCTCAGCCCGTCCGAAGAGGCGGCCCTGGGAACACTGCACGGATTGGTCGGCCAGCTCAACGACCGCGCCACCCCAAAGGAAATGTGGCCACAACTCATCAACGCCATCAGCCGCACCATGACCAAACTGACGACGGTGCCCTGCACCCTGGCCGATATCGCCAAACTGCCTGTCATCGAATCGGAATCCCGACTGCGGGCCATCGAACAGCGCTCTGCGTACGGACGGCCGCATCAGGACGCCACAGGCATGATCTGGGCACACCGGAAAGACGGAGGCACGCCATGACCGCCGCGCCGCGACCACGCGGGTCCAACGAGACGACGATGCGCGGCCCGTACACCGCAACACTGCGGCCGAACGCACGGATTTTCGTGAGGACAACGTCGAGCAGAGCGCTACCAGCCGGACCGTACTCTGCGCCGTTCGTCATCCGGATCGGGCTCTGGCCGATCGAGATGGCGCTGAAACTGCTAGTAGCGGCCTGCGTCACCTACATGAGTCTGTACATCGCGGCCGCGGCGATTCCAGCGGAACCGAACCCGACAGTCCTGTCAGACAACTTCGCGATCGGCATGTTCGGGAATTTCCTTGCGCAGCTGCGTGACATCGTCGGGCATGTCATCACATTCGGCGGGACCGGGACGCCTTCATTGACCGGCACGGTGTTGACCGCCGCGATCGCGCTCGGAACCGAACGAACCATCCACACCATCACCCGGCCGCCACGCAGCCGCATTCTGGAACAGCCCGCGGATATCCGGGCTATCTCACCCGTAGGCTCAGGAACCGCGACGCAAGACACCGCCGATGACCCTGAACGGAACAAGAAACGGATCGCCGAGGTCCGCGCCGCCCTCGCCCAACTCGACGCGGAATGGCTTGCCTACGAACAGGATTTGGAAGCGTACTATCTCACCAAGCCCGTACTACGCGACCTCAACGTCCCCGAAACCGCCGCCTACCGTGCCGCGCTCTACGACCTGCGCGAGCAAACGGAGGCCCTCAGAGACTCAGCCAGCGCCCACGAGATCACCGCCGCCGAACGCGCCGCCGAAGTCGCACTGCTGGCCTGGGGAGCGGCCAACGACCACGCCGCGGCGATCGGCGTCAGCGACCGCAGCCCGACCGAACGGGCCGCACTGCGCCGGCTGCACGCCCTCGTCAGCCAACTCGCCCACCCATCCACACCAAAACCGATGTGGACCAGCATTGCCGACGCGATCACCCGGGAGATGGCCAAGCTCACCACCGTCCCCACCTCGTGGAATCACCTGCTGACCCTGCCTGCACTCGAACACCGCAACCTGGCCGCGATCGCCGCCCGCGCCAACAACGAGGCCTCCTAGAATTGACTGTCTACGTCGACGACATGCGCCTACCAGCCAAAGTCAACGGCGTCTTCGCACGCTGGTCGCACCTCATGGCCGACACCGACGACGAACTACACACCTTCGCCAAAAGACTTGGCCTTAAACGGGAATGGGCGCAAAAACCTGGCACCTGGGAATCGCACTACGACGTCACCGACCGTCTACGCACCGCCGCTATCAGGCAAGGTGCGGTACCCATCGGTGTGTTCAGCGCCGAAACGCTCGCACTCATGGAAAGACGGATGGCCCAATGCGACTGACACAGCGGGGCCAGGTCCGTGGACCAGCCCCACAACCGTGCGCCTCGTGTCCATACCGCCGCGACGTCCCGAGCGGGATCTGGGCCGCCGAGGAGTACGCCAAACTGCCCGCCTACGACGCTGACACCCCATTCCAGCCACCGCACCTGTTCCTCTGCCACCAAACCAGCGCCGACAATCCTCGGGCGCGGGTGTGCGCGGGCTGGGTCGGCTGCCACGGCAGCGACCTGCTCGCCCTCCGCCTGGCCGCCGCCCGCGGCATCATCGACGGCACCGAACTGGACATCAACCGCACAACCGACACGTCGGTGGCGCTGTTCAGCTCCGGCGCCGATGCCGCCGACCACGGTCTGCGCGACATCGACACGCCAGACGTACGGGCCTGTGAAGCCATAAACAAGATCGCCGACCGCCGCAGCGACACAACAACACTGGATTGAAGGAACGCTTAACGATTGTCGGCGCGGTCAACCCCACGCCAGGCGACCCGCATCCCAATCCCACACCGGATCCGGCACCGGCAGCGGCACAAGAATGCCGCCATGCTGATCCGCGTGCTGCCGCGCCAAATCCTCTTCGTCCGCGGTGAACGCCATGGTGCGCGCCGGTGCGTGCGGAACGCGCACGAGCCAGACGAGATCCTCCAAGCGCACACCCGGATTCCGGGGTTTCAACCTCAACGTGTTGGGCTCGGTCATCAGGCGTCCTTCCGCGGCCTGACGCGGCGGGCGACCACCGTGGTGTTGATCTCGGGCGTTTCGATCGTGATGCTGTGCTGCCAGGCAGCGTCGGCATCGTCGAACAGAACAGACGTGCTGGCCTGTCCGGTCTCCCGGTTGACGCTGACCACCCAGTACCCGCCGCTACACGGGCTCACCGTGGGCTGCCCTTTCACTCGTTGGCGTCGAGTAGCTCAACAATGTCGTCGGGATGGTCGGCCGCGAACAGGTCGGGTTCGCTGGCGTAACGCATCGCCTCCAACTCTGTGTAGCCGAGATCTCGCGCCGCGGTGTACAACACCGAATACGGCAGCATACTGATATCTGTCATGTCGCACCACCTCCGAAATCGCAAGCGACAGCAACGTTTAACGCCGCACACACGGCGCGCATGCGGTGATCTGAAAGCCGGCCAAGACGTTCCACGAGCATGGCAATCGACACGCTCTCCACTGAGTCCAGATTCACCGCGGACGGTCGAGGTATCGGATCGGCGTCAGGCTCCAGAACGACTTCGCTGGCCAGCCCTCGAATCGTCGTCGTGCACGGCGCCACCAGCACACGGCCAAGGCGCGCGATCGCGGCGTCACGTGATAGCACGACCACCGGGCGCCGACCAATATCGGCCAGCTCGCACCACCAGACCTCACCGCGGCCGGGGATGTCCGTCACGATGCACCGGCGGCGCGTCGCCACGAAGCCAGGTCGCCCCACTCGTCGGGCTGGTCGAGCGGCTGCTGGTCGTAGATGCCGTAGGCGACGTCGATCTCGGCAGCACGGTGCATCGCCAACAGTGCCTGCAAGGCCTCGTCCACCAACGGCGCGTCTTTCGTACCAGGGCGTAGCTGCCGGGCAGCACCGATCAGGTCGGCATCCACTGTCGTGGACAGTCTCACACGCGCCATGCCACAATTATGGCGTCAAAGTGGCACGACGGCTAGAGGTAGGGGACAGGTGGACAGACCAGTCGAATCCCCGTCACGTCCCCGCACCAGCAAGACGCCGTCGCGACCCCCACTGATCCGCGACCCCGACCCAGCCACCGACCCCGACCTCTGGAGAGGATCCGCCCCTCCCGACCCCACCGCGTGGACACCGACAGTCACCAACCCCGATCCGTGGGCGACCGACGACATAGGCTTCACCACTGCCGTCCGCTCGTCGCGGCCACCTTGGTTTCCGAACCGCCGAACAACGGCCATCCTGGCTGTCATCGTCGTGGCCCTGCTCGCCCTCATCACCGCGATCGTGATTGTGATGACCCGTGAACCGGCCACCCGCGATAATCCCGCACCGGCGCCAACGACGCCGACGTCCCCGACGACTACTACAACGCCGGTGACCAGCGCACCGCCGCCGCCCCCACCCCCGCCAGCACCGCCGAGCGAGGCGCCGCCGCCCGCGCAGCCGAGTTACCCACGCACCTACTATCCGCGCACACCGAGCCCAGAGCGCCCGAACGTGACGACGCCACAAACCCGTGGACCCGACATCAGCGTGCGGCCATCCCACCGACCCGCGTTCCCCGGCCAACCCGGCGAGAACTGACCCCGCACAAACACCGACACACCGGCCTTGAGCCATGATTGAAAAGTGATCTTCGCCTACCTCGCCGGTGCCTTCGTCGTCGCTCTGGCCGCATGGTTGTTCGGCTCGATCATCGCCCGCGTCGTCGGCCTACTCTTTGCGCTACTGGGCTTGACGGGCATGGTCGTCTACGGCACCCACAACCAACCCGGGCCCGCCGCAACATGCTTCGCGGCGTTCGTCGGCGGACTCGCGCTATGGCTGGCCGGTCACTGGATGTACGCCTACAAGCATCACAGCTGGCCCAACCCAATCGCACGGCGCCTGTTCAACCAGACACCCTTGCGGCGCCTCGACCCCACCCGCCGTTGGGGAATCCCCGTCGTCAACGTCGATCACAGCGCCAACAAGGACTAACGATGACCGCCACGACGGTCGAACACGGGGGAGATGCCAATGAAAAGAACGAGGAACCGCGCCAGATACTGGCACGGTCTGGGCGCGTGCCCCGCGCCGTTCGCGGTCCGCAAGATCGAAACAGCCGCGATGCGGGGGCTGCCGGCACGGCCCAACGCACCACTGGAGTGCCGGGAGTACGTGTACGCCAGCACGTCCTGGGACGTGGCATTAGCGTTCAGCACACTCGGTGGAGGCCAGGCGGTATGCGAGGTCGACCCCGGCGGTCTGGTGACGGAGGTGGATCCGGATTTCCCGAACCTCGGTGTCCGATTCCGCGGCCCAGTCAAATCCGTGTCCGTCGAAGTAGTGAGCGAGTCGGCGCTGCCGACCGCCCGCCAGATCGTCGAAGTGCTATCACCCGACTATGTGTGGCCGGATGGATCTGCCAAGTACGCCAACGACGGGCATCTCCTGGCGCCGCCGTTCGCGCGAGCGTGGGGCTACGCCGATGAGGATTTTCGGTGGCTCGGCCCGTGGTACCCCATACATTTCCTACTGCCCAGCGCCGATGGAATCACCGTCGCCATCAACGAGAAATGCCGCGCGCACCAGATGTATCCGCCGGATCATCCCGATCTGGACGGTCGCCGCCGCGTCCCGTTAGGGTCGCTCGACGATGCTTGGCGCCAACCCGGGCTCTATCCGGCGACGGCAGATCTGCTGGAGAAGATCCGGATCAGGCTTGAGCGCGACGACCCTACATTGGAGCCGATCCGGCGACCCTGGGATTGGTGAACCTGCCGCGCCTTACACATGCGGCGCGTCGGCGGGCCTGGCAGATGACGTGTGGCCGTTGATGATTCGCCAGTCCGCGATGTTCCACGACGTCAACGACATCACCGTCCACGCTCGCAGCGCAGGGTATTCGAGTGTGGCGATGTCCTCGTGGTGTGTCAGGACCGCCGACCCGGGACCATCCCGATCCCACCAGAACAGCGAGAAATCCGGACCCGGCCCATTCCTGCGATTGGCCCGCCGCAAGGCGCGCCGC
>NZ_JCALDG010000053.1:0-9854 GCF_059812735.1 Mycobacterium sp. NGS40 | reverse complement strand
AGCTCTGATCCCGGCTGTAGCGGGCGAAAGCCACCACCATCGTCGGTATGGACACGGCCAACGACAAGCTGCCGGCAGGCTTGATGTCTATGGCGTAGAGCAACGCGATCGTCGGGATGAGCAACTCGCCACCAGCCACCCCCATCAGTGACGCGACGACGCCGATCCCATACCCGGCAATCACACCAGCAACAGTGCGGGTTACAGAATCCAGTTGCAGGGATCCGAGATGCCTGAAGTGGTTGACTGACAACACAATTGCGATCAATACCAGCAGTGCCAAAGTTTTGTGCAGCGTTTCCGAACGCATCTTGGTCGCCCAGGTGGCGCCCACCAACGCGCCGATGGCAGCATCTGGGTGCTGTCAGTTTGGCACCGAACCCTCGTGGTCGCCGACCACATCGACAGCCCGCTGCCAAATTGGGCACCGGGGTGTACGTACTGACCGTTACGAATTTCGGGGATACCTGCTACGGGCCGGGAGTACACCGTCTCGGTCTGCGACAGCTACGAGGCTGCGCGTGCGGCCGCCGGCGGGACTGCCGGCCGTGGACGATCTGATGGTTGACACGCGGCATTGGTCTCGGGTGGACGCGGATGTGGTTGCCGCTCGCGGCGTGTTCGTCGACGCTGATGGGGTGGCTCTGTTTGGGTTCCTCACATCACCCGTGAATTCTGATCGCGCGACGCAGCGAGGCCCCCGCGTGCGCGGCGATCGCATCCCCGAGTGAGTCCAGCACGACGGCTCGGACGTGGGACATGCGACCAGCCTGACCGCCGGGTGCTGTGGAGACGCTGAGAACGCCGTCGACAGCTTCGGCGGACTCTGCTGTACTGGGGGTCATCGAAGCGACCGGCCGGGGAGGGGGTGTCGTGCGAGTCTTGCTCGTCGAGGACGAGACCAGACTGGCCGAGACATTGCGTCGCGGTCTGGTCGCCGAGGGATTCGTCGTCGACGTCGAACACGATGGCCACGACGGATTGGCCGCAGCCGCGGCGGGTGAGTTCGATGTTTTGGTGCTCGACATCACGCTTCCCAGTCTCAGCGGCTATCAGGTCCTGCGGGAGCTACGGGCGAGGCAGGTGTGGACACCGGTGCTGATGCTGTCGGCCAAGGATGGCGAATACGATCTGGCCGATGCGTTCGATAGCGGCGCCGACGACTACCTGGCTAAACCGTTCTCCTTCGTGGTCCTGCTGGTGCGACTGCGCGCCCTGCTACGACCCGGCGGACCCGAACGCCCGACCGTGCTGACCGCGGGAACGCTGTCACTGGATCCGGCCCACCGCAGAGTGACCCGCGGCCAGACGGTGCTCACCTTGACTCCACGTGAGTACAGGGTGCTGGAGTTTTTATTGCGCCACAAGGGCGATGTGGTCACCGAGTCCGAAATCCTGCGGTCGGTGTGGGATTCCAACTATGAGGGCGACTACAACGTCGTCGAGATTTACATCGGCTATCTGCGGGACAAGATCGACATACCGTTCGGGGTGACCACCATCGAAACCGTGCGCGGCGCCGGCTACCGACTCGTCTGCGATGCCGAGCCCTGACCTGTGCAGGCCGAACCTTGTTGTTGCGGCGGTCGTGTCAGCAAAAACACCAAGCCACCCCAACCGCGAGGCCCGTCAACGGCAGTCTCGCCTCTTGTCGGCGCCAGCGGCGGCTTCCTCCACATTGTTTGAGGTGTGGAGGCAACCATGAGGACCTCACAAGAGCCGACGGTCTCGCTCGCGCGGTATCAGGCCAACCGCTGGCTACTTCTCGGTAATCGTCCACACGACTGATGATCACGAATGGGCATTTCGGCCCCAGCGCCCTATTGACCGGTCCCGCAGCCGATCTTGTCCGTTGGCTGGCCGGCCCGCGCTGATTTGCCCCGCTCATCGTCGAGGTTGAGGCGGCAGTCGCTGGAGAGCTCCGTGCATCCGTTGGGAAGATCTGACTGTCGCTTCCGGCCCCGCAGTCAGAGCTGTTTGCGCCCTTGTGCAGCGCCCGATGGTTCGTCGGATGCACACCGGGCCGCCTAACTGCATCGCCTCGGGCCGTACCGCCAGGACGACACCGATCGCCGATTCGTCTGATGAATCAACGGGCAGACATCCGGATACTGGCGCGGCCGAGTCGAATATGGTTGCGCGAGTGCGCAAGAGCGACGACCGCCAATTGTCGATATGCAGTGTAAATCTGAAATGCACTGCGGGCCAACGACACTCGTCCCATAATGGAAACGGTATCATCAAGTGATCTATTCGCAGAATATGTGAATACCCAACTTACTACTGATCACCCTCGATATTTGATCTCGTCGCATTCCTCTGTAGGGGCGCAGGTCCTGTTCGGTGTTGGTCGGCTGACGCTGGAGGCGGGCGGTGAGAATCTAGGGACAAGGGAGTGGATGTTAATGCTGGAATGACACCAGCGGTTCGACGTCTATCGGCCTGGCGGCCCCGGGGTCTGCCGCCGGCGCTCGACATCACCCAGACCGTGCACGCCAGCCACGCCACGGCGAACGCCCACCCGCCGAAAACATCAGTGGGCCAATGTATCCCAAGGTAGACCCGGCTTGCCCCCACCGCCGCCGCGTAGCCGATGACGAGCGCGAAGAGCAGCGGCCGCCCAGCACCGCGTCGGCCCAGCCGGGCGGCGACGAGCCATCTGACGATCCCGGCGGCTACGGCAGCGTCAGTCGAGTGCCCGGATAGGAAGGAGAATCCTGACGCGTGATACCCCGGCTCCGGCGCTGCTCCCTTGTTGTGTCCAAAATGCCGCTCGCAGATGTTGGCGGTGTCGCGGTTCGGGGTGGAGATCGACCAGTCTCCCATCTTCTCCCGGACTGCCGCGTGCGGGTTCGGTGACCTCGTTTCGTCACAGTGACGGAACGGGCAGCCGGAAGGGGGGTGGGCTCGTGACCACGGTTATCGGCGGTAGACGTGCGCACGGTGCTCGATGCGTCCGACATAGAGCACGTTATCGTCGGAGAGGATCCGGAAGGTCACCCGATAGTCGCCTCGCCGCGCCACCCGCCAGCCCTCGAACTGGAAGCGAAGTGGTTTGGACATCCGCAGGGGATCGGCGGGCAGTGCGACCGTGATGAATTCGGCAATTGCCGCAGCAACTTTGTGCGGTAGCCGCTCGAGAGCTCGCGCCGCCGCAGGTGAGACTTGAACTGACCACGCGTCGTCGTTTTCGGTCACTGCAGACCGTAGCGACGACGAATGTCGTTGCCGCTGACCGTGTTGCCGGCGGCGTAATCAGCGTCGGCCTGGGCTAGTTCGTCGGCGAGACCGGGGGTTCCAAGCGCATGAAGCGTCTCGTTGAGAGAGTCCAAGTCGTCAGCGGACATGATCACCGCGGCGACGCGACCGTGTCGGGTGATCTGAATGATCTCGTGCGTCGTGTCGGCCTCGTCGACCAGTGCCGACAGTTTGTCCTTGGCCTCTGAAAGAGGTACCTGCTTCATATCGCTATTATAGCCTGTATTATAGCCCGTGGATAGCCAGAGTATTAGCCGATAAGCTATCTTATGTCAGGTAATCGCCGGCGCGGCGACGTTACCCGTTGTGCTGCAACGGTATTCACGATTTGCGGATTTGCCGATAACTCTCAGTCGTTGTCTACGATAGATCGGCGGCCGCCGGCTTGTCCCCCGCGCTGCTAGTCCCTAGTTGTCAGTAGTCGACTGATTGACACAGAGGGTGAGGTGCTCCGACCAGTGCCATTTGACGGCTCCTCCCCCAGCGGGGGACTGGCGCGCATATCGTCAAAGGCAGCAACTTACACCCGGAAGATCTACTCCGGCCATCGAGTCGCCCACACAGCAGATATCGCAATAACCGACGTTGTGTCAGCTACTTGGGTCTTCCGTTGTTCCGCAACGTATTTCAGATTCAAATATTGCTAATAATTTGAGTATGCTCGCGCCATATCCCCGCGCAAGCAGATTCGCCTGGTTTTGCGGGTATCTGGATGCGGCCTGAGGAAATGCCATTCGTTCGTGGAGTTGGCGGTTGTCGCACTGAACCTGGCGGGTGGCGGGTCGCCCGCTGATTCTCGATGAACCTGGCGAGCGGTTCATCTCGTTGTCGGCGATCTTCGGCTCCGAGCCGGCATCCTATCGAGAGCACAATGAACTGCGGAATCGGCTTCTGTAGGACCCTTTGGGATCTGACAGCGACGCGTTCGGGAGCGGCAACTACCGGCTCAACTCTTGCCCTGAACGGACCGTAGGCTCACGTGGCGTGAGCCTCACTCTTGTTGATCTCCGCCGCGGCGGTGTGGACAGACACTCGTGGACACCACCGTTCGACTCGTCGATCACCTATGAGAACGAGCACTGGTGGGACGGCGTCCGCTACTTCGTGGACGACCCATGGTTTGTGCAGCTTCTGGAAGATGGCGTCGAAGTTGCGCGGGTCGAGTTGGACGACCCCGGCGGCATCAACCCAGATTGCGCAGACGTCCCCAATCTCGGCGACGAACGCCTGGAGATCCAGTTCGTCGAGGTGGCATCCGCTGCGCACGCCCGCGGCGTCGGCACCCGGGTAGTGCGGGCGCTCGAGGATCGGCACCCGGGCCGCCGACTATTCGCGTACAGCGAAGATGCCGACCACTTCTGGGTGTCCGTCGGCTGGGAGCCGTTCTACCGTCTCTGCCGCCCGCCTGCGCGCACCCTGTTCGTTCAACCGGCACGGTAGGACGACAACCGCAGGCAGCTCCACTCCCCCGTCGTCTCGGGCCGGCAGGTCCCATCTCACAGGCACCTCGCCGAAGCGTGTTCTCGATGCACTACCTGTTGATGCGGTAGCCAAGCCATGGCCGGGCTCGTTCGACACTGGAGCTGTACCGTGCCGGCACGGTGACGAGTCGATCGTCGATCACCGCAGGTTCAACGAGATGGGCGTCAATCAACGCGTCGACGAAGTTGCGGTCCTTTTCCCGGAATGCGCAGAGCTTCGCGACGCAGAGATCTTCCTTATCAAGGCACCAGCCGATGTACTGAGGTTGGCCGCTGGGATGTGCGGTATTTTCGTTCTGCACCTTGACAAGTCGCGCCCTCCATCCATCAGGTAGTGCCGACGTTGTGAGGTCGACACCGTCGATGCTAAAGCCGTGTGTCTGCTGGAATGGGGACAGCTCACCGGCGATCGACACGATGAGGTCGGCGAGCTCGATGGTGACGTTGTTGTCGTCGGTGATCGGCAGGATATCGATTTCGAGTGAGCGGGTCGCCAGAGTAGGTAGCTCGTACTCGGGGTACGTTCCCAGGATCGCCTGGGAGCCGACCACGATCACCTCTGTGCTGCCGGTGATTTGGCACGCGGCTCGGATAGCGTGCTCGAGTTGATCGCGCCTCACGAGGCTAGCCGTTTCAGCACATCGGTACGTTCTTGTTCCGATAGCAGCCCGCCCATGGGGCTAACTTCCCGCATCTCGATGTGCTCGCGGCCAAGACCGGTGAGGGCGCGACGCAAGCCGCTGACATCCCTGCTCTTGATTAGCTTTGCCCAGCGGTCGATGTTGTCGGTGTGCGGTTGTCCAGTGACCCCGTGGCGCAAGCGCCGGAGGTTTTCTTCGATCGTGTCACTCCACTGCTCGACGGTCAGCCGGGTTAGATGAGTCGCCAACTGGCGGTGCAACATCCACGACCGGCGCTCGGCGCGGGTTAGCTCAACCGCGACCGCTGAGCGTGACACCTCCACGCGATATCCCATGCACGACAGAAGACGGTCAAGTTGGTCATCGCTCAGATCGACTTTGCCCGACAGGAATTGACTGATACTGGGCTGATGGACGCCACTAAAGCGCGCCAACTGAGTCTGCGTCGTACCCGTCTCCAGGATGACTTGCTGTAGTAGCTGGCCGCGATCGCCCACACCCAACTATAGCACTAATTACTATAGGTTCTGAACATGCTCATCTTCTCGCTGTACTCGGAACAATGCGCCGAAACCCGTGAAACGCGTCCGCGACCTCCGGTTCAAAGGAGTGATCCATCGCCAGAAGGCTTTTGACCTTGCCGGGCACTCGTTTTCTTAACCTCACGCTGCTGCAAAAACTCAGGAGGCCCGTTGAGCGCGTATGCGATTTTCACTCGGATAAAGACCACCAACACCGAATCGTTGAAGCAATACGCCGACCGAGTCGGATCCGTTCTCGACGGGCACGCGGTGAAAATCCTTGCCTTGTTTGGAGATTGCGAAGTACCGTGATCCTCGAGTTCCCGACAATGGACGCCGCCAGAGCCTGGTACCACAGCGAGGCCTACGCAGAGATCCTTCCTCTGCGACTCAACGGCGCCGACTATTCCGGGATCCTGGTGGAGGGGATCTGAACGTCGCCGAGGAGCCACGGCTCAGAAAAGCCCCTCCGACCGGCCATCGTGATCGGGTTCCCTCAGCCGGGCTCAGGCTCGACTCTACGGAACTGGTCGGGGGTGCGGACGTGCTCGGGGCGAAAGCCTCGGCCGAAGGCAATGAGTGGGAGGAATTGCAGCGGGCCGCGACCCACGATCGCCGGGATAGACAGCGGGGATAGGTCACCGTCCAAATTCGGCGCGACCGCCCTGTCCTGGGCGAACACTTGACCGCACCGTGCGAGCGGAGTCAGGCGACTAGTTGACGAAAGATCACATGCGGCACGCAACACTGGCCGGTGCGATGTGCTGCCCCGACTATCGTGCAGTTGGCGTGCTAGAGCCAACGTAGTAGATCTTGCTCAGGATCAGTTGAGTCCTGCCTGGCGCTGATATCGGTGGAGGTCATCCCGGACCAGTGCCGCCAGGTCCCGCTGGCCAGATGTGTCGAAATAGTTGATGGCTATTTCAAGGTTTCGGAAGCCTTCGGCATACCGTCCGAGGAGACATTGCGACTGCCCCAGGTTGTTCGCTACTTCTGCCTGACCTGATTGATTACCGCGTGCTCCAAAGATCTTGAATGCCACTTCGAGTAGGGCGCAAGCCTCCTCAAGGAGCACGAAGCGCGTTTGCCCATTTTTAAGAAGCGCTAGCCGCGACAGGGCAGCGCCGAGATTGAGCGACGTGTCCGCGATGCCAGGCTGGTCGTCGAGTCTGCGCCGGATCGTCAGCGACTGACGAAGAGGCGCGACAGCCTCCTCGAACCGCTCGCGCTTCGCGAGGGCCGCACCGATGTTGTTGAGGGTGCCAGCCTCGTTGGAGAGATGAGGAGGCTCCGATTCCCGGGAGATTCGCACGTCCTGCCAATAGACTTCGAACGCATCGTCGACACGTCCTTGGTCGAAGTAAACGTTGGCGATGTTGCATCGGGACAAACTTAGGGCAGCGACGTCTCCACGCGCCTGATTAATTTCGATTGCTTGCTCGTAGACGCGGACCGCGCCATCAAAGTCTCCCAGCATGCGTAATGCGCTGCCATAGTTGTTCAGCGCACACGACGCAATCCACGGGTTTTGCTCTCGCACCTTCGGAGCAAGTGAGGCAGTGAGCGCTGCAACATCGTGGAACTCTTGAACCCAATGTTTTTGCTGCCTGAGCAATTCACCGAGCACAACTCCCATGCCGATCGCGTACGCGCGGAAATCTTCACGCGCAACGATCCTCGTCAGGATCGAAGTCGCCGTTGCACGTTCTGCCTGGAACCACGCGGCCGCATCCTCGGCGGATGGGAAAAGGATTTTCGACTTGTCGGAAACTACCGCGGTGAGCCACTCGGCCGAGCCTGCCAGTGCTACGTAGTACCGGCCGACGAGTCGCTGGAACGCCGTTTCGGCATCGCCGGCCTGGGATGCACACTCCTCGGTGGAATACAGCCGGACCAAGTCGTGCATACTCCATCGGTTGGGAACATGCTGCTCAACTAGGTGGCTGCGGACCAGGGCCATGAGCTGCTGCCGCGCCGCCGGACCCGACGACGCTCGGATCAATATGGCTGCGGCGTCCAAACCAACATCTCCACCGGGAACGACCGACAACAGCCGAAATAGCCGTCGCAGTTCCTCTGGTAACCGGTTGTAGGACAGAGCCAGAGCTGCCCTGACGGACAGATCGCCGCTGTAGTGCAGGCCGCCGAGGCGATCCTCCTCGCGTGCGAGTTCAACCACGAGCTCTTCGATCGGTCGGTCGGGCTCGTCGGCGAGCAGCGCCGCAACTATTTGAAGCGCGAGAGGTAGACGATCACACAGGACGGCTAATCGCTCGACCTGGTCGACGCTATCGAATCGGTGGTCGTCTGGATTGCGGTCCCGAGCAGACGTCGTGATCACCGTGACCGCCTCATCGAGAGGCATCCGTTTGACCTCGACGACTTGCCGGCTAGGTATGTGGCCAAACGTCTCCCTCGTCGTTATCGTCACCTTGTGCACAGGGTTGGCGGGTCGCAAGGAATCAAACTGATCTCGTTCACTGACGTTGTCCAACCACAGCAATACGGACTTGCCTTCAGCGGCAAATTGATTCATCACTTCCTGATACTTTCGTGCCTGGTCGGCCGGATCTTGTGGAATGTCATCGTCATCGAGGCCGAAGCTGCTAAGTAGGGGATGAAACACCGCATCGGCATGCACTCTATTTGCAGGATCTTCTTCATAACCCCGCATGTCGACGAAAAGCACATATTGGAATAAGTCGGCGGCTTGAGCGGCGGCCACCGCTTGCCTGAGCAGTGTGGTCTTCCCGACGCCAGGCGGGCCACTGACAGCAACAAGGCTTCGCCGTGGATCGCCAGCCGCGTTTAGGTTGGCGGCCACGTCTTGCAGTTGGAGCTCACGGCCTACGAAGGGCGGACTATCGGCTACCATCGCGTCGATAGGCAGGACTCGCGCTGACGCCTTGATGTCGCGGGGGCTCTGTCCGACTGCCGTTGCGTTGGCCTCATGCGCTCGTTTCAGCGCCCGCAACCTGGCCACAGTCCAGGCCTCGGCATCGTTATCGATGACCGTATGGTCGGTCCCGCACATTAGAAGCAAGTTGTCGTAGCCGCGACGTTGCTCATTCGTCATATCGGGGTTGAACCGGGCCGACGTGGGCAACGCTCCTTCAATATGTGCGATCTCACCGACCATCACGCCGTCGGCGGTCATCAAGACTTGCGCGCACCCTGGATATGCACACCGGTTCCCGGAAGCCAAATACAGCCGGCGAGTCACGGTTCGAACCGGCTCTAGCCGGCGGGGCGTTTCCACGAATTGACCCTGGCACATTGAGAAGCGCCAGCCCAGTACCGCCGACTAACGCCGCGCCAACGGGCCGAACGCCGACGCCACAGCGACCTAGGTCGAATGTCGCTGCTGCGGCGCGATTTGCAATGATGGAGTAGGCGATATCGCTTCCTCGGGGGGAGGTTCACGTGAGTGCGGTACAGAGCCTGCCGAATGCGCCAGTTCTGCTGTACGACGGTGTGTGCGGGGTCTGCAACAGCGCGGTGCGCACCCTTCTTCGGTTCGACCGTCATGGAACGCTGCGATTCTCCTCTCTGGACAGTGACTTCGCTCGCGACATCAGGTCCCGCCACCATCAGCTGGAGGGCGTGGATTCCGCCGTCTGCGTCCGCAACGCGGGACAGCCTGACGAGACGGTGGATATCCGGTCTGCAGCGCTGCTGCAGGTCGCTGCCTACCTCGCAGGGTGGTGGAAATTGGCGCTGGCGGCATACGTGATTCCGCCGGCGGTGCGCGATTGGCCTTATGAGCGCTTCGCGGCTTTCCGTTACCGCATCGGCGGCCAGCATCACACCTGTCCGATTCCGACAGCCGAGGCGCGCACTCGTTTCTTCGACGCGACTTACCAGCTGGAAGCGCTGATCGGCACTAGCACAGTTCTCTCTGACCATCGTGGCAAGCTCGGTTAGGTATCTCGATGCGCCTGCCCGCCTTGCCC
>NZ_JCALDG010000052.1:0-10496 GCF_059812735.1 Mycobacterium sp. NGS40 | reverse complement strand
GCGCCCCCCAGCGACAAGGCGGTGAGGACCGTCGGGCCATGAGGATGTGCAACCCAAAGATGGCGTCTGCACAATGACGCAACCACCACGCCGCCGACAAAGGCTGCCACCAACAGCGCCGCTGTTATTGCGGGCCAGGGCTGATCGCGAAAGTATGCCAACGCGGCACGTTCGGTGTTGCCGGTCATAAAAGTCACGAAGTATCCGGCGGAGTGAGTGAACGCCGCGGCACCAATCAATCCGGCCAGCGCGGCCAGGACCCATGACAGCCGTGTTTCGCTGTCGAACCCCTCGCGCATACGGCTGATAGCAAATGGCAAATGTCTGCTCCCGTGCGGCTGAACCGTTCGGCTCTTTGCCCACCCACATGTCTCGGTTGACACCATCGTCTTACGCCGAACGGTCGGCGTAATCAGGGGGCAAACGGCACCCGCGCCGAGTTGGGCGCAGCGAATTCTTCACCAGTTCTGCCTTTCAGTTCGTCGGTTGATAATTCGGCGGGCGTAACGGGTGCGCCGAGCACCGCCCGGAGGCGGGGTTTCGTTCCAGCGTGGCGGTGGGTGGTTTCGGCGGCCGAATGCTGATTTAGCGCGGCCAGTAGAGTCACCCCAGGACACTCGATGTCTCGGCCGATCCCATCGCGTTCTGCTTCGCGGGCTGTTTTACCTGCGGCTCAAGCTGACTGCGGAGCAGGTATACGGTTGCCGACGCCTCAACTTTTCTTTTAGTCGGGTTCCAGCGAACAGCCAAGGCACCGACAGGCGCTCGAGGCCTTGGCTGAAGGTGATCAGTGGTTGCACGCGCACTTGGGGTGACCACACTTGCAACTGGCTGCGTGGATACACGCGGAGTCGTTGCACGTGCAACCGGTGGATTTACAGTGGCAGGTTTCAGTCTCGTTCATAGCCCAAAACAGTACCCCGGTAGGGTATCGCGTGGATCTCGGTCTAATTGCTGCGTGAGGACAATATTCTCGATCACTCCCGACGCGCACGTGGAGTCGATTTTGCTGACAAGGATTGACCGGCTTAGCCGAAATGCTGCTGATGTTATGGCCGCGATCAGGTACCGAATCGAACTCTCCGGACCGGTGGCGCACCTACAAGGTCCATGTCTCAATTGACGTGGAGCGTGATTTCGGCGGTGTGCACGATGCCAGCGGTTTGAAACTCGATGAACAACCGCCAGTTCCCGGAGGCCGGAAAAGCCGACTCGATGCTCAGGCTCGGGCCGCCCCGGTCCCTAGTTACCGGACTGCTCGGGTGCATGTGTGCGAAAGCCAGGTTTCCGGCCCGGATGGCGGTGACGTGAGCATAAGTGTCCAAATAAGGCTGCAACTCGGTGACAGGCTCACCACCGCTGTTGAAATCTAATGTGACCGAACTGTTTTGGCCTGCGGAGGGCTGCCCGGACACGGAGACCGTGTAGCCGTCGACGCTGGCGATGTTGCTCGACGAAGGCAGGGGTGCGGTGGTGGCTTGTCCGGGCACCGTCAGCGGTGTCGAAAGCACCAACGGAACGGCTACATCGCTCGGGTGGCGGGCGGTGAATTGAGTGAAAGCCCGCCAGTCACCCGGCGTCATCGCGGGTAACGCGACAGTCCAGGTGCCGTCAGTGGCCATGATGGGGTGCAAGTGCGCGAACCCTGTCAGGTCCGAGCGGATCACATAGAAGTGCAGCAGCTTAGTTTGCTCGGGGACAAACTGAGTGACTGGTTCGCCGTCGGGCGAAGTGATCCTGAAGGTGAAGGTGCCGGCGGTGTTGGCCGTGAGCATGGTGGCGGCGGGCACAAGCGTGAACCCGAATTGCGATGCCGACAGCCCATCTCCAGCGAGCATTGGCTCGGTCATCCCCGGCATGCTCGACATTGTTGGCGCGGTCGATGCCGCCGATACACCCGGCGTGGTGCTCGTCGCGTGAGTCGACATGCCGTTGCTACAGCCACCGATAACAAGGACCGTAGCGATAGCGCCGAACGTCCCCACAAACTCAACGCGGCGACCGACGAAAGTAGCAAGGTTCATGAGGACAGCGTACCGGTTTACCCCTAGGGGGTATCTCGGCTAGCCGCTTAGCAGGGAGAGGTTTGTCAGTCCCAGCTAGTCGGTGGCCGATCGTTCATTCGGAGATTGATTTTCAGTTCGCGCTCGGCGGCGTCAAGGCACATGCAGGCGTTACCCGCATTCGCCTTGAACGCATGGTGCAACTTCGTGGCAGTCCGCGGTTCCAGGTCGACATCATGGGATGCCTCAACGGGACGCCGACCCGCAGTTCAGGGCGACGTTCAACCGGTCGGGCCAACAGCATTTGAACCTGCAACCACATGACCCCCAGTCAGTAAGCGTGATGCGTTCTCCCAGGTCAGACCGGGTTTCTTTCGGCAGCGCTGATTTCGCTCGAATGCGACACGGTAGCCGGCTCGGATACTGGCCGATTTCTTAGAATTCAGCGGCCTTGTGCACCACCGTCTTTCAATTCGATATGCACCGAAGCGAGACGGCGGGATCCCAGCCAGTTTGCGGATACGTTTGGCTCGTCTTGCTCGCGAGGCAGGAATCTTTCCACACGAGAGCGGAATTTATGAAAATCGGCATAGTCGTTGCGGCGACCACACTCCTTGCCAGCGTGCTGTCGCCACCAGCATCCCAAGCTGAGCCGCTCGCCGCGGCCGATGACCTAAAGATGAACGGTGTCTACCACTACGCCGACGAGGATGGCGATACCGGAACGTGGACGATTAGCACAACATGCAAGCCGGTCTGCGTTGCCCACGTCACGACCGGTCCCGGTGAAGGGTTCAACGCCCCGCTGATTGATGGTCGTTACGACGTGAAGCGGACGATTCCGGAGGGCGCGATCTGTGGCAACGATCTCAGCCAGCATCCGGTCACCGTGGATCAATGGTGGGACCCGTTGACGCTCAACGGGGTTGCGATCTTCTTGGACAGCACCGCACCCTGCGGCCTGAGCGATCCGAGCGACACCTTTACCCTGACAAAAATCGGCTAAGCTCGCCCACTTATCCGGTGCAGACCGCATCGGGCCGCTGCACACTGCGGGGCCCACCGCATTGGCCCTCCACCAAGCAAGTGCAACCTCGTGCGGGACCCAGTCGCCGACACGTTCAATTCTTCTCGGGTGCGCTTGGGTGACAACACGCGCACTCGTCACCGCAGCACGATCCCGGCTCACTTGGGGCGAGCCTGAGCGTCTGAACACCAACCGGCAATTCCTGAGTGGGTGTCCCGCAGCACGGATCACTTAGCGGTGGGGGTGCACCGATGTTGACATTGGGTGTCGACGTCAATTTGGACGCCGCCGCGACGACGCCCGGCAACGGTTGCGTTTTGGCGGCGCGGATGGCGTTGAGGATGACCAGCACTTCCGCGGCTTCGTGGATGAGCACCACTGCGGCCAATCCGAGTAGGCCCAACGCAGCAATCGGGATCAGGACGGTAATGATCACCAGCGACAGCACGATGTTCTGCAGCATGATCCGGCGAGCGCGGCGGGCGTGAGACAAGGTCTGAGGAAGGTGACGCAAATCCGCCCCCATGAGCGCGACATCGGCGGTTTCGATCGCGACGTCGGTACCCATGGCGCCCATGGCAATGCCGATGTCGGCAGTAGCCAGCGCCGGCGCGTCGTTGATCCCGTCGCCGACCATGGCGATCGGCTTACCGCGGGCCAATTCGGGCAGCAGTCGGGCTTTGTCCTCTGGCAGCAGGTCGGCGTGGACCGTAGTGATACCTGCCTCGCTAGCCAAGGCGTGGGCGGTGCGCGAGTTGTCGCCCGTGAGCATGGCGACCTCGAACCCGTTACGGCGCAACGCAGTAACGACGTCGGCGGCTTCTGGTCGTAGTTCGTCGCGCACCGCGATTGCGGCCATAAGGGCGCCGTCTCGTTCGAGCAGCACCACGGTTGCTCCGGCCCCTTGCAGCCGATCAACCTCGCTGCGCAGTGGTCCTGAGTCGATCCAACCAGGTTTGCCCAGCCGCAGCGTCGTCCCGTCGAGTTGGCCGGTCAATCCGTGCCCGGGGACGGCGGTGACTCCGGTGGCGCTCGGGATGTTGGTGTCTATGGCGGCCAGAATCGCTTGCGCGAGTGGATGTTCGCTGCGGGCTTCCAATGCCGCCGCTACCCGCAGAGCTTCGGTATCGGTGCTGTCACCGACGGTGATCGTGTTGATGACTTCAGGCCTGTTGCGGGTTAGGGTTCCCGTCTTGTCGAGCGCCACGGTGCGTATTCGACCCAGCGCTTCGACCGCCGCCCCGCCTTTCACGAGGGCGCCTTGCCGGCTCGCGGCGCCGATTGCGGCCACCACTGTCAGGGGCACGGCGATCGCCAAGGCGCACGGCGACGCGGCCACCAACACAACGAGGGCGCGCTGCAGCCAGACCAGCGGATCACCAAGCAGTGCGCCAAACACAGCGACGGCAACTGCCAGGATCATGATCGCCGGCACCAGAGGCCGAGCGACCCGATCAGCGAGGCGTTGGCCGGCGCCTTTGCGTTCCTGAGCGTCTTCGACAATGTGGACGATCCGCGCCAGCGAGCTATCGTTGGCGGCCGCGGTCACTTCGACCTCGATGGCGCCGCTGCCGTTAATGGCGCCGGCATGTAGCTGGTCGCCCGGGCCGGCCTCGATCGGCACCGACTCCCCGGTGATGGCTGATGCGTCGAGGCTGGTACGCCCGGCCGTGATCATGCCGTCGGTGGCCGCCCGCTCCCCCGGACGTAGCACCATCTTCTCGCCGACCGCGAGATCCTCTGGGGCCACGGTGATTTCGCGGCCGTCGCGCACCACTGTGGCTGTCGGTGGCACCAGCGACAACAGAGCGCGAAGTCCGCGGCGGGTCCGTGTCACCGCGTAGTGTTCAAGCCCCTCAGCGATGGAGAACAAGACACCCAGCATCGCCGCCTCGGCAAACTGGCCCAACGCGACCGCGCCCACCGCGGCGATCGTCATCAACGTCCCCACGCCGATGCGGCCATGCCGCAATCCGCGCAACGCACCTGGCACGAATGACGCCGCACCGGCCGCCGCTGAAGCGCATTCCAACACCGAGGCCACCGAAGTGCGCCCGAACGCCTCGATCAACCAGGCAGCCGCCAGCAGAACGGCGGCCAGCGCCGCCCAGTGCAATTCTCGAACCTGCCAGAGTTTTTCCGGCCCCGCCTGCGGTTGGTCAGCCTCGTCGCTTCCACAGCACGCATCAGACATCGTTGCGCTCCTTCACAGGTGACACGGAGAGGGTCATGACAGCCGAGGTGAGCTCCCGGCCCTGTTCGGTCAGTCGGTATATGACGAGTCGGCCGGACCGGCGGGAGGACACCAGCTTGGCGACTTTGAGCTGACGCAAGTGATGCGACACGAGGTTCTGCGCCTGACCCACCACCCAGGCCACATCGCACACGCACAATTCGTCACCCGTCAGCAAGGCCGTCGCAATCGTGAGTCGCGTCGGGTCACTTAATGCTCGGGCGCGCGCCGCGAAGGCCTCAATTCGATCCAAGGACGATAGCGACGCTCGAATCGACTCAGCATGTCGCAGGTCCAGGCACAAGAGGTCGCGAGTATCCAACGGAGACTGTCCCATCCTCATATGCTAACGAATATTGATATGGGGCGGAAGGTCTCCTCGGCATCGCTTGCCCGCTTTCCCCACGCAAGCGAAACGGCGGTGTGATCGGCTGCTCGCCGTCGGACTGGCGCAGTTCGCAAGTTCGCTGACTCGTCTGATTCATTTGTCTAGAACACCGCGAAACACATAGCGATGTAGTGGCACATCGCCGCGAGGACGGTGAAGGCGTGGGAGATGTCGTGATGGTGCAGCGCCGTCGGCCGCAGTGCATAGAGAACCCCGCCGAGGCTGTAGAAGGCGCCCCCGGCCAACAACATGACTAGCGCTACTGCGCCGGTGCTTCACAAGATCGTGCCGCTGTACTGCAGGATCGTGCCGGTGTAACAGATCGACGCCGACCTGACCATCACGCACAGCGGCGCCGCCACCCAGCGCGGCGCGGTCGGATAGAGCAGCGTGAGCGCAACTCCGGTCGGCGCTGCGCCCCAACTGGCGGCCACGACCAGATGTTCTGTGGGGTGCGGTAGGGCCAACCAGGCGAACGGGTGTGTGGCTGGCGGCGATGAATACGAAGATCATCGAATGGTCCAGCCACGTCCGCGCCCCGGGGTCGAGCGAGTGCCGGTTGACGCGTTGAAACATTGCGCTGATAGCCAATACGGCCACGATCGCGACGAGGTAAGCCAATGTCGCGAGCCCCGCCTGGTTGGACGGGACCGCCCACGCCACCACCAGCAATGCCACGGCCGCGATAACGGCCGCGGCCGCGAAGTATGGGATGGGCCCGCGGCGTGACCTCGACTTAGCCAGACCCAGGGCACGGCCCTCACCGCGGTGACTCATTCGCGCAAAAGTGCACGACGATCGCCATCGGGCTTGATGTCAACTATCCGCCGAAGGCCTCCCAATCGCTCCTGAACGTGAAGGCGGGAAATGGATTTGGCGATTTGGCGCTTGGCGGCGCCTCTCTCACACAAATTGAGGAAGAGATCGGGACAGCGATCGCTAGGAGGCCAACGCATCATAGACTTTCGCTGGCAGCGATGCCCAGCATTGGGCGTGCAGGCGCAGCTGGGCATGTGCCGGGCGGTCTAAAGTGGACACCCAGTCGCTGCCGATCGTCAGCTGTTATCGGGGCGGCGGCTCTACGTTGAGTCGGCTCGGATGCGGCCGAAGAGATCGGCAACACGTGTCGCGATGTCGTCGCGTACGAGGCGCATTCGTTCGATGCCGTCGATTCCGCGCTCGGAGGGTTCGTCGGTGTCCCAATTCTCGACGGTAATCCCGGGCGCGCGCTGGACCTTGGCTTCGCGCCCAATCGTGATCACGAAGTCGACATTCTGAAGGAGGTTTGGATCGATGGGTTTGGGTCTTTCGCCGGAGATGTCGACTTCGATTTCGGCCAGCGACTCGGCGGACAGGGCGTTGATGCCCTCGCCCGGCTTCGTTCCGGCCGAGTAGACGAGAACTGCGTCACCGGCGAGCTTGCGCATTAGGCCGGCCGCCATTTGCGACTTCCCGCTGTTCTTAACGCACACGAACAGCACCGAGGGCGGCATAGCTTCATCCATGGCTCTGCTCCTTGATTACCGCTGCGACTGTATGCCTAGTTCGGACAGCAGTCGGCGAACACGCTCTTCGATGTCATCGCGGATGGGACGCACGGCTTCGACCCCTTGCCCGGCGGGATCCACGAGTTCCCAATCCTCGTAACGCTTGCCGGGAAACAGGGGGCACGTGTCGCCGCATCCCATCTTGACGACGACATCTGCGGCCTGAACGATTTCGTCGGACCACGGTTTGGGGAATTCACGGGTGATATCGACACCGACTTCCGCCATGGCCTGCACCGCAGACGGATTAACTTGATCGCCGGGTTCAGATCCGCCCGACCACGCCACTGCCTGGTCGCCCGCGAGGTGATTGAAGAATCCGAGAGCCATCTGTGAGCGTCCGGCGTTATGCGTGCACAAGAACAAGACAGTCGGGCGCGTGTCAACGAGTTGCCCGCTGACACGCACGCGTGCCGCGAGGCGTTGGCGCGTCCACCGTTCCGCTCGCGCGGTTAGCGATTTCGCATCGATGGCGCGACCGTTGAATCGTTCGCAAGAGGAGCGCAGCGACCGCTCGATATCGTCGCGGCCGACGTGCTCGCCGAACTCGGCGTGGAGCCGATCCGTAACGTCCTTCGGGGCCAGTTGCTGGTCGCCTGATTGATGCCCGAGCTGGTCTGTACTGGGTGACGGCGAGCTATCGGTCATGGTGTGCTCCGCTGCCCGGCACGGCGTTCGAAGCATCCGCGGCGAAACGTCGCCGCAACGCCAGAGAGACGTAGACGAGTCCGACAAGCACTGGTACTTCGATGAGAGGGCCGACGACCCCGGCGAGAGCTTGCCCGGAGGTCGCCCCGTACGTCGCGATCGCAACAGCTATCGCGAGTTCAAAGTTGTTGCCGGCAGCCGTGAAAGCCAGCGTGGTTGTGCGCTGATAGCCCAAGTTGAGCGCGGCCCCCAAGAGGTATCCACCGCCCCACATGATGGCGAAGTACGCCAGCAGCGGCAAAGCGATTCGGGCGACATCGAATGGCCTGCTGGTGATTTGATCGCCCTGTAAGGCGAAGAGGATCACGATAGTGAATAGCAGGCCGTACAGGGCCCAAGGGCCGATAACCGTGAGAAACCTGTTTTCGTACCAGGTTCGGCCCTTGGCCTTCTCGCCGAAACGCCGCGACAAGTACCCGGCCAGTAGAGGGATACCAAGAAATATCACTACCGACTTGGCGATCTGCCAGGGGGAGGTACTGATTGTGGTCTGCGGTAAGCCGAGCCAGCCCGGCAGGACTGACAGATAGAACCAGCCCAGGACTGCAAACATCACAACCTGGAAAATCGAGTTCAATGCAACCAGCACCGCAGCGGCCTCGCGGTCTCCACAGGCGAGGTCGTTCCAGATGATCACCATCGCAATGCATCTCGCTAAGCCGACGATGATCAATCCGGTGCGGTATTCGGGCAGATCGGGTAGCAGAAGCCACGCCAAGGCGAACATCACGGCGGGCCCGAGTATCCAGTTCAAAATCAGGGAGCTGAGCAGTAACCGTCGGTCGCCTGTTACCGAGTCCAGCTTGTCGTAGCGGACTTTGGCCAATACCGGATACATCATTACCAACAGGCCAAGCGCGATGGGCAGCGAGATGCCGTCGACCTGGACGCGCTCAAGAGCAGTATTGAGCCCCGGTACGAGCCGGCCCAACAACAAGCCGGCGCCCATGGCGATGCCAATCCAGACGGGCAGGAATCTGTCCAGGAGCGAAAGCTTTTCGACGACGGCGGGATGACCGTGCGACTGGGTGGTGGTCATGCCGACGCCTTCGCCGCGGAAACGTCAACTCTGAGTACCGTCGACAAGTTCGTCAATGCCTCCGGGACGACTGCGTAGTACACCCAAGAGGCGCGGCGTTCGGAGGTCAATAGCCCCGCATCCTTGAGGACCTTGAGGTGATGCGAGATGGTCGGCTGGGTTACGTCGAATCCCTCAGATACGTCGCACACGCATGCCTCGCCGCCCGCGCGGCTGGCCACCATGCTGAATAGGCGCAGTCGGATCGGATCAGCCAGTGCTTTCAGCTTGGCCGCGATGTCGGCGGCGGCCTCTGGTGAGAGCGGCTCGGTTACTAAAGGCGCGTACGCGCACACGGACGCGTCTGGAAGCGGAAGCCGTGATTTAGACACCCATCTATATTGATGCTTATCGAACTGAAACGCAACCCGCCGGGCGTAGTGAAGAGCGGTCGTCGGCGCCAGACGATGGACTCAGACGCACGCGCAAGTTTAATCCGCGTGAGCACTCGGCGACAGATGCGGAACATCGCTGTCATCGGAACGAGCGGGAACACTGGCCAAGCCGATGACGGCTCCAAGAGCTCCGAAAGCGCCAAGCGCTATGAACATCAAGCCATATCCGCCGAACCAGCTCGCCAGGGCGGCACCGATCCACGGACTGGTCGCGGTGGCCAAGGTGACGGGGGCGGATAGGACGCCGTTCAGATGTCCGTAGTGGGTATGACCCCAACGTTCGGTGACGGCAGTCGCTTGTAGCAGGGTCATGATGCCCCGCACGAATCCGGCGAGAATCGCCATCACGATCAGCGGCACCACCGAGCTGAAAATTCCGAGTAGTGCTGTCGTCACCGCCACTCCTGCCAGAATCGATGCCACTCGCGCCCGTATGCCGAAGCGGGCGATCAGCGTTCGGTAACCGAGTCGGCCGAACACTTGTCCGATGCCGCCCAGGCCGAGCGCCGTGGCTGACATGCGCGCGTCGATACCGTGCTCGGTCATCAGCGGCACGAGGTTGACGATGACCGAGTAGGAGGCCAACACAGCTACGGTGAGCGCGACTGCCAGTGCAACGAACGGGCGACTCCGCGTGATTCGGCTGGGTGGTTCGCTGATGTGCAGCCCGGGCGCGGCCGGCCATGGGTGGCGAAGGCCAAAGAAGTGCGCCGGAATGGTCACGGCCGCCAGTAGCGCCGCGAGGGCGAGATAGGTTGTGCGCCAATCAAGTCGATCGGCCAGGGCGGCGGTCAGTGGCGCAAACACCGTGCTCGACAGCCCCGCCACAAGCGTCAGAATTGTCAGGGCGCCAACGTGGCGGGGGCCGAACCAGCGTGTCAACGCCGCGAACGCGGGCGGATACAGCACGGCGGCCATGGCCACTCCTGCCGCTATCCATGCGGCCACGAACCACGGAAACGTCGGAGCCAGCGCAACGCCCACCACTGCAAGTGGGCCGGCCACGGCGCCGGCGGTCATAACGCCACGCGGGCCATGTCGATCCAACCATCTGCCCACGATGACGCCGACGAGTGCCGAGGTGACCAATCCACCTGAGAACGCCGCGGTGACTGCT
>NZ_JCALDG010000051.1:0-10584 GCF_059812735.1 Mycobacterium sp. NGS40 | reverse complement strand
CTGCACGCCCACCACCTCCGGCACTGGGAAGACGGCGGCCCCACCGAACTAGCCAACCTGGTGCTGGTCTGCCCGTATCACCACCGCGCCCATCACCGCGGCCTGATCACCCTCACCGGACCCGCCGACGCGCTCACCGCCACCGACGAGGACGGCCGACCACTGAGCGCAGGATCCCTCGCACACCCGCCCACCCAACCCCCACCCGACGTCAAACCCTGCCCCGGACCCACCGGCGAACGCGCCCAATGGTGGTGGTACGACCCCTTCCAACCCCAACCACCACCAACCAACAACTAGGTTGGTTACCGGCCCCCAGCCATCGGTCCGAAGCCAAACAGGTTGGGAAATCAAGACATACGCACCGAAGCACTATGCGACCCCAATGCCCGAGCGGAAGCACACAGCAAAGAACCGTGCCAATATTCGCAGAGTGCTTACGCTCGTGCGTGGCGGGATTACTCTCCGGCGGCGCGTCGAACTTATGGTGGACGAGTGGTTACGGTCGGTGCGTTGGAGATCGTCGATGATCTCCGTGCTGCGCAATGGATGATCGAAAGGCCGCATGGCTTTGGGGAGAACGTCGGGTCGCTGGTTCCGGCCGTTTTCGACGCCTACGCCCGCGTGTTCCACCCCGCCGCCATCGGCGGGGTGACGGTGAGCTGGGCCGACGTCGCCCGCGCCAACCACAAGTTGGCGCACCCGCAGATGCAATTCAATCGGCTGATCGGTTGCGCATCGCGGTACACCCCCGGGTACCGCGCCCGACAATCCGCCGTCGTAGACGAAGCACCTTCGGTAGGGACACTTCCAGCCGATGTCGCCGCTTCGCTCATCCGCACCCTCGCGAGACATACCGCGGCCGTGGACCATTGCTGGTTTGCGGTATGGGATGGCTGGGGCGGCATCGACCTCGCATTTGACGACCTGCCGACATTTCAGCTGCCTGGTCGCGCCTACTACCTGGCTCGCGGACCACTCACCGCTGCCGCCCAGTCGGTGCAATCGCCGTCCCTTGGCCACCAGTCCGCCAACCTGTGGTGGCCCGAAGACCAAGCCTGGTGCGTGGCCACGGAAATCGACCTCGACAGCACCTACCTCGGGGCCTCGGAGGCGTGCATCGAGCAGCTGCTGGCGGACTCGGAACTTGAAGTGGCGCGCCTGGACCGGACCGCGCGCGTCGCCGCCGACAGCGACACCCTCAACCCGGCTTCCGAACCTCCCCCGGCATAGTCGATCCGGGCCCCTGAGATGCCGGCTTGGGCCCCCTCGCGAGTTCGGCCAGCATGGCGTTGTAGGCGGTCAGATCGGCGTCGTCGTCGCGGTCGGCCGCCCGGTCCAGACGCCGCGCGGTGCGCGCATCGCTGCGGGCCCACTGCATCAGCAACGCCAGCATCACGATCACAAGCGGCACTTCGCCTGCCGCCCAAGCGATTCCGCCGCCCAAGCGCTGATCGCCCAGCAGGTCGGTATGCCAACTCAAGCCCAGGGATCTGTAGTAGGCCTCCCCCAGCACGGTTGGGGTGCCCATCAGTTCCACACCGAAGAACGCGTGCATGGGCAGCGACGCGAACACCACGCCGACCTTGGCCAAATGCGGGATCGGCCGCGGCGTCGGGTCGACGCCGATGACCACCCAATAGAAGAGGTAGCCGCTGACCAGGAAGTGCACGTTCATCGCCAAATGCCCCGCGTGACTGGCCACCGCGTCGTCGAAGATAGACGTGAAATAGAGGCCATAAAAGCCCGCGACGAACAACACCGTGGCCACGATCGGATTGGTCAGGATGCGCGACACCCGGCTGTGCAGGGCGGCCAGCAACCATTCGCGCATTCCCGGCGGGTCGTTGCGACCGGCGGCGGGCAGCGCCCGCAGCGCAAGGCTGACCGGCGCGCCCAGCACCAGCAGGATCGGCGTCAGCATCGACAGCCCCATGTGCGCGACCATGTGCATGCTGAACATCGCCGGCATGTAGCGGCCGACCCCGGACGAGGTCACGAACAGCAGGGTCAGACAGCCCAGCAGCCAGGCCACGACCCGACCGGCGGGCCATTGGTCGCCTCGCCGGCGCAGCCTCAACACCCCGGCAACATACAGCGCGGCCAAAATGATTGCCGCCGTGCCGAAGACAAGATCGAAGCGCCAGTCCAGCAGGATTCGCACCACCGTCGGCGGGCCGTCGAAGTCGTAACCAATTTCGGCCTCGGGGATTGACGGCAACCGGATCGGCGGTGGTGGCGGCGGGGTGCGGCCCAGCCCGACGGCGATGCCGAACGTCACGCCGAACAGGACCGCCTCGACGAGCGCGAGCCGGATCAGGGCGCTGCGCGAACTGGGAGCACGTTGCAGCGCAACGACTCCGACGCGACGCTGACGCCACCCCAGCACACCCAGCCCACACAGCGCGACGAACTTGGCCAGCACCAGCCGCCCGTAGGTGGTGGTCAGCAGATCCGACGGCAACACTCGCACCAGGGCGTTCATCACGCCGCTGAGCGCCATCGCAACCCAGCACCACAACGCGAGCATCGAGAATCGCCGGGCCGCGAGGGCGAGGTGATCGCCGCCGCGCAGCGCATGCGCCAGCAGAGCCAACAGCCCGCCGGCCCACAAGCTGGCGCCGACGAGGTGGATCAGCAGGCTGTTGGTGGCCAGGTCATGTGAGCCGCCGGCCGACGAGTGACCGGTCAGCCCCAGCGGGATCAACGTGAGCAGCGAACCGGCGAGCAGCAGCGGCGTCCACGACCAGCGCAGCACCGCCAAGCTGGCCAGTGTGACGCCGGCGGCCAGAAACGCCGTCCACCGCCACGAGGAGGCGGTATTGACCAGGCTGGCCAGCGACCAGAGCCGCACCGGATCGAGCATCTCGGCCAACCGGTGACCGGATACGTCGGAAATGGTGAGCGGGATCAACAGTGCGGCACACACCGCCCACACGCCCGACGCGACCGTCCCGAGCCGCAGCGCGCGGTAGCCTCCGGCGTCGAGCACGCCGGACTTTTGCGGCGGCACCAGAAACGCCGCGAACAGGAACGACCCCACGGCCAGCACCGCGGCGATTTCGCCCGCCGCCCGGACGAACGGCAGGCCCAGGGTGGTCGCCGGGCCCGGATCGGGCAATCCCGTGGCGGTCAGCGCGTCGGCCAGCGACAACGCTCCGATGCCGGCGGCCGTGCAGCCGGCCAGCACCGCGACGCCGGTAAGCAGCGGCCACACCAGCTCCCTGGGCTTAGCTGCGGACTGGCCAATCGTCATACATCCAGGGTATGGCCGGGCATCGGCAAAGCCCGCGCTACCCGGCCGGGTGAGCGGCGCGCTCCTCGCGTGCCTGGAATTCGCGGGCCACGAATTGGTTGCGGGCAATGTGCTCGACGTAGCCGAAATCCCGCAGGATCGCGCGCAATTCCCGCCGGAAGGCGACCCGGCGTTCGGTGAGATCCGGGGCGGGTGCGATCAGATCCTGATCGGCGACGACCTGACGCGCGGTGGCAAAGAGCAGCGTGGACACCGACTCACTGCTGCGCACCCGGGTCTGCGCGACGTACTGCTTGCCGACCCCGAGTGCGGACTCGGTGAGTTCTTTTTGGCCGACGTCGGCGGGCGCATCGCGCAAGACGTCGGCGACGATCTCGTAGGCCTCGAAGAACACCCGCAGCATCGCGTCGGACATCAACGGCCGCTTGGCGAACAGCAGCGCATCGATCGCGGCGCCGCCGGCCGCGACGTGAGAATCCCAATCGTCATGCCATGCCATCTCTTCGGCGATGTTGTCACGGAAGGCCGTCGAATCGGCGAAGTAGAAGTCGAATTTCAGCAGATCGCGCAGCCGCATGGCTTGCGACCAGAAGGCTTGCATGCGGTCGCCTTCGGTGTGCCGGGCGTGCGCCAGGGCGAGTTCGACGATCGAGGTCTCCAGGAAGGCGTGGATGACCGAGTTCCGGTAGAACGCCGCGGCGTGCTCCTTGTCGGGGGTGATCAGCCACACTGGTTCGCGGCCGCTGTCGACGCGAGTGATCGGGTGTCCGTTGGACAGTGCGTCGACCGCCGCGCGCACCCCGTCGCGGGTGCGCAGCCGCAACGCACTGTTCGACACCGGGGTGTTCTTGCGGTCCAGGTAATCCAACGAGTCCTGCAAGGTGTGGTGGAGTTGGTCGAGCGTCAGCGCGGCACCGCGGGTGGTGAGCAGCAACGCGCACACCAAACCCGTCGCCGTTACCGGGGTCGCGCGCAGGATCCGCCACGCGACTTCGAACGACATCTTCTGCAGCGCAAGCCGTTTGGCGTCGTCGTCTTGACCCAGCGGGCCGTGCGGCGGGCCGAGGTACTGGCGCATCGAGACGGCCTCGGGGAAGCGGACGTAGATCTTGCCGTAGTTGCGTTCGCCCTGGGCCTTGATGAAGTTGTACAGCCAGAGCACGCCCTCGGGTGTCTTCTCGCCGCCCCGCGCGTAGGCCGCGTATTCGGCGGTCTCGTGCAGCTGGTCGAAGCCGATCGAAACCGGTTGCAGCAGAATGTCTTCGCTGCGGCCATCCAGATACGCGTTGGCCACATAGGACATCAGGCCGAGCTTGGGAGGCAGCATCTTGCCGGTGCGCGAGCGAGTGCCCTCGATGGACCAGCTCAGGTTGAAGCGCTTCTCGACGATGTAGCCGACGTACTCGCGTAGCACGTATTTGTAGAGCGGGTTATCGGCGATGTCGCGGCGGATGAAGATGACGCCGGAGCGGCGCAGCAGCGGACCCATCAATCCGAACGACAGGTTGATGCCGGCGAACACGTGCACCGGCGGCAACCGGTTCTCCTGCATCGCGACCGACACCACCGCGCCGTCGATGTAAGACCGGTGCGAAAACAGCAGCACCGCCGGATGTAGTTCGAGCCCGGTGCGCATCGCGGCGACCTGAAACGCGTCGTAGTCGATTTCGGGTTCGAATCCGCGGCAAATCGCCCTGGCCAGAACGGAAACCAGGTCCACCGACACCCGGCTCCATCCGGTGGCCAGCTCGTCGAGCATCTTGCCTGCTTCCTCGACCGTGGCACCCGGAATCTTTTTCAGTCCCGCACGAAACCGCGTGGACGCCAAGATCTCCGGCTTCATCAACCGCGGAGACTTGTACTGCGGGCCCAGGATGCGGTATTCGGCCCGCTCCAACGCCAAAAGGGCTCGGCGCGTGACGAATTGGGCGAAGTCCCGTTCATCCCCGCCGACAGTGGTATCGCGCCACTGCTCGCGGAGCTCGGACATCTTGGCCGCTTCGCCGGTTACCACCCGGGCACGGTGGCGATCCTTGTGCAGGATCTGGCGCTGCCGACGTTGGTTGGGGTGGTACGGATCCCAGCCGGGAAGCAGCCCGGCCAGCTTCGCGGCCCTGCCGCGATCGGGAGCCGGCAGCCAAAACACCCGTACCGGCACGATCGAGCGGTCTTCGCCGGACTCCAGCTGGTCGACAAGCAGATTCAACGCTGTCGGTGGCGCGCCGCCGGGAGGAAGCTTGAGCACGTCGAACTTCACATCCGGATTCCGGGCTCGCTGCTGACCCAGCCATTCCATCACCAGCTGCGTCTCGATGCCGGACTCCATGGACGCCAACACCAGCGAATCTTGCGCGGTCAGGACTGCGCTGGTGTCTGCGGCCGGTTGTGTCACGTGCGCCCTCTGGGCCGAGACGTAGACTCGGCACCGCCGGGCTGGTCCGCACCGGGCTGCGCTGCCTCACCGTCTTTGAGAGCGACCTTTGATTCGTTCGGATTCGGCTGCGCCGGTTGCGAATTGGCTGCGGGCTTTGCAGCTTTGGCCGCAGACTTCCGGGGTGCGGTCTTCTTCGCAGGCGCTTTCTTCGCCGGGGCTTTGGTTGCCTTCGTCGCGGTGGCCTTCGGCTTGGCCGCTGCCTTTTTGGCCGCCTTCTTCTCGGCGAACAACTCGGCGTCCGGCACTTCGTCTTCAGGCCAGTTGGCCAAGGTGTCCAGATAAAGCTGACGCACCTCGGCGATGTGCTCAGGCAGCGTCTCAACTGTCCAGTCCGCCACCGAGATCGGCGGGAACACCGCGACATCGACCGTGCCCGGGTTGATCGTGGTGGAGTTGCGGGCGGCGACGATCTCCGCGTTGCGAATCACGATGGGCACGATCGGAATTCCCGCTGCCATCGCGATGCGAAACGGCCCCTTCTTGAACGGCCCGACCTCGGTGGTGTCGATTCGGGTACCTTCCGGGGCGATCAGGATCGACAGGCCCTTCTTGGCGCGCTCCTCAACTTCGGCCATCGTCTCCATCGCGGCGATGGGGTCATCGCGGTCGATGAACACACCATCGGTGAGCTTGCCAAGGGTGCCCACCAGCGGGTCCTTCTGCAGCTCCTTCTTGGCGACGGCGACCCAGTTGTCGCGCACCAGCGCACCGGCGATAACGGGGTCAACCTGGTTGCGGTGGTTGAAGATAAACACCGCGGGACGCTGTGCGGTCAAATTCTCTTTGCCGATGACGTTCAGACTGACGCCGCTGGCTCCCAACAACGTCTGGGGGAACATCGAGGTGAAGAAGTTCACCCCACGCCGCCGGCTCAGCGTCGCCAGCCCGACACCCAGTGCGCCGGCCGCGACCGGGAACATCGAGCTGATGCCCGCCAGCGTGCGCACTTGTGGCCGGATGCCCACGCTGCCCCGGCTGTTGAATTCCAGGACCGGCCAACCCCGGCGCTTGGCGACGGCGGCCATTTTTCCCTCGGGGTTGGTGGGCCGTGGGTTGCCGACCAGGTACATCAACGCGACATCCTCATCGCCGTCGGCGTAGAAGTAGCTGTCTTTCAGGTCGATGTCGTGCTCGGCCGCAAACCGTTGTACCGCATCGGCTTTGCCCGGCCCCCACAATATCGGCTCGACGACCTCGCCGGTCAGCATCCCGTCGTCGTTGACCGCGAACTTGTTGGTGAGTGTGTTGGCGATCCCGAGGAAACGGGCTACCGGATTGACCTGGATGGTCAGCGCCGACGAGCTGAGCACCACGGTGTGACCGCGAGCAACGTGGGCACGCACCAGCTCGCGCATCTCCGGGTAGATGCGCGACTCGATCCGTTGAGCGAAGAGCCGCTCGCCGATCTCGTCCAGATCGGTCAGCATCCGGCCGCGCAGCGCTTCGGATGCCTTACTGATCAGATCTTCGAACTCGAGACGCCCGAGCCGGTGGTTCAGGCCGGCCTGGACCATGCTGAGCAGCTCGCCGACGCCCATGTCTCGCCGGCGCAAGCGTTCCTGGGTGAGGATGACCGCGGTAAACCCGGCGACCAGCGTTCCGTCCATGTCGAAGAATGCACCGACTTTGGGGCCGGGGGCACTGGCACGGATTTC
Source organism: Mycobacterium sp. NGS40 (assembly GCF_059812735.1). NCBI lineage: Bacteria > Bacillati > Actinomycetota > Actinomycetes > Mycobacteriales > Mycobacteriaceae > Mycobacterium > Mycobacterium sp. NGS40. The sequence goes on along the minus strand of NZ_JCALDG010000051.1, from coordinate 3,239 downwards.
GGCGACCGAGCCTGGCAACCGTAAATCCTTTGGCGGCGTTGGTACCCCGCGATCTTTGGCGGCGCTCATGAGCCCGACACCGATTGCGCCATCGCACCGGGTTGCGCAGAAAACGACGCCGGCACCGCGTGCGGCGCCGGATCACCGGCCAGCGCGAGAATCTCGTTGAACCCCTCCAACAGGCATTGAGCGAACAAGGCTTCCTTTCGTACCGATGCTCTGTCGTAGCGCACCGTGATGGTGCACCATCCGCCACGCGAAATTAGCACCACCATCATCGCCACGCCGGGAAGTGGTCCGATACCGTACTGCCGCAACACCTTTGCGCCGGCGATGTAGGTGTCGCCCGGGTAAACGGGGACATTGCTGGCCTGCACGTCGGCGCCGACCACCGAGCCGGTGATCCCCTCCAGCACCGCCGTAGGGAGCACGCTGAGCACCGGCGCCATCGAGCCGATGATGTTCATCGCGGGTTCGTCTCGCCGCTGCGTCATCTGGGCGCGGATCTTGCGCATCCGGGAGACCGGGTCGCCGGCACCCACCGGCGCCGACAGGTTGACGCCGGTGAACCGATTGCCACCAGCGGTGTCAGCGTCGGCTCGCAGGCTGACCGGGACCGCCATCGGCAGCGAGCCGATCGGGACGCCGAGTGCTTGGTGGTAGCGCTGCAAGGCGCCGCACAGCCCGGCCAGATAGGCGTCGTTGATCGATCCCCCGCCGGCTTTCGCGGCCTTATGCAAATCGGCGAGCGGGATGTCGATCGCTTCGGAACGGGTGGCCAGACTGCGCCGGCGCAGCAGCGGCGAGGGCTCGGCGGCCCGGTTGACCACCCGGATGCCGGAAATGGCGTAGTTCACGATCCCCGACACCGTCGATACCGGTTCCATGAGCACGCGCCCGGCTGCCGACACCGCTCCGGAGACCGCGCCCACCACACCACCGATCAAAGCGAACGGCAAGTGGGTGAAGCCCTCTCGCATCAGATCGTTGGGCGAGAGATCTTGCGGGACCGGCAGCGGCGGCGTCGGCCGGGCCGGAGGATCACGCTCGAGGTCATAGATCTCGGCGAACATCTCGACGCCGCCGACGCCGTCGGTGACGGCGTGGCTGACGTGCAACAACGTTGCGGCCTTGCCGTCGGGCAGGCCCTCGACCAGCGTCGCGGTCCACAGTGGCCGCGAGATGTCCAGCGGCGACTGCAGGATCAGCTCGGCGAGATCGAATACCTCGCGCAGCGTGCCGGGTTCGGACACGCGCACCCGCCGCACGTGGAAGTCCAGGTTGAAGTCGGGATCCACCACCCAGCGCGGATTGGCCGTCGGCAGCGTCGGCACCACGACTTTCTGCCGCAGCCGCAACACCTTTCGCGACGCGTTCTCGAATCGGGTGCGGAACCGCTCCCAGTCCGGCGTGCTGTCGAGGAGTTCCAGCGCCATGATGCCCGACCTGGTCCGTGGGTTCGCTTCGCCTCGATGCAGCAAGTAGTCGACCGGCCCGAGCTCGTCGGACAATCCGATGCCCCCCTCGGGCTCAGTCATGATCGCCGCATCGACGCGCCAACCTTGTCACCGCCGTCAAGCCTCCTGCCTCAGCTCCGCCAACCGGATAGCTCCACCAACGCTAGTCGCGTTGACCCGCTGGTGAAAGGCACGATTCAGTGGCCGCGGCAGGCGCGGCGAACCGTCGGATGAAACGTTGTGGCAGGCAGTTGATCTGCGCGACTCAACTGGCCGACGTCGCCGACAGCGACCACGAATCGAGCAGCGCGGTGGCCCGGCGCCCGTAGATGATGCCCAAGAAGTCCGCGACGGCCTGGGCGGCCAGCCGCGAGCGGGCAGTGGACAAGATGTCGAATGCGTGGTGAGCGTTGGCCAGCTCGGCGTACGCCACGAGCGGGGCTCCGGCGTCGCGCATCGCGGCGCAGAACGTGCGCGCCTGCGTGCAGGGAACCAGTTCGTCCCGCTCGCCGTGCAGCACGAAGAACGGGGGCGCTTCGTCGTGCACGTAGTTGATCGGCGACGCCGCGGCGAAGCGCTCAGGGGTTTCGGCGTATCGAGCGCGCATGACGAACTGCTCGAGGAACGGCAGCATCAGTTCGTGCATGACCTCGGCGTTGGTGAAGTCGTAGACGCCGTAGTAGGGCACCGCCGCCTGGACCGTGGTGTCGGCGTGTTCGAACCCGGGCTGAAACCGTGGGTCGTTGGGCGTCAGCGCGGCCAACGAGGCCAGATGGCCACCGGCTGAGCCGCCGGTGATCGCGATGAAGCTAGGGTCGCCGCCGTAGTCGGCGATGTTCTCGCGGACCCACGCGATCGCCCGCTTCACGTCGATCAGGTGCGCCGGAAACGTCGAACGCGGGCTCTTGCTGTAGTCGATCGACACGCAGATCCAGCCGAGTTCGACCATCCGGCTCATCAGGGTGTAGGCCTGGCCGCGTTTGCCGTTGACCGCCCACGCCCCACCGGGAACCTGGATCAGCACCGGCGCGCGACGGCCCGGCGCCAGGTCGTGACGGCGCCAGATGTCCAATAGGTTGTCCCGACCGCCCGGGCCATACGAAATGTCCGATGTCTGAGCGGCATAGCGCGCGTGCGGCCCCGGCCGGTGCAACAGGCCGCCGCGGGGCACGCACTCGGAGGCTTCGAAGGCCGGGTGGCTCACCAGATCGGCGTAATCCGGCCCGAACGACTCGGTGAGGCTGGCGGTGAGCGTTTGCTCGGCCCGCTGGCCGGCCCAGGAGGCCCCCACCCGTCCGATGGAGGGGGCCGAGATCCGCGACAACGCATGCCCGGTAACCACGTGCGGGGGAAATTCCGTCGACAACCAACCGGCGAACCAGCCCAGGGCGAACGGTGATCCGCGCAGCAGCAGACCCGCGGCCCGAGTGGCCCCTCTGGCGTCTGCTACCAGGCGGAACGCCTGGGATCCCGCCCTCGCGTACCGCGCAGTCATACTCATGGCCACGCCCATTGAACTGGTCTCCTCGACCCTTGTGCACACGCCTCGTTGCGGTTAACAGCTGTTTACCAGCTGGTGTTGTACGTGTGTCGAGGTTCTATACGATAACTGATTTCGTTAGCGGTGCAAGGCTTTTCGCGCGTGTCGCGTCGGCGAGTCGGGGTGTTGTCGTTTGTTGGATAGACTGACCTGCGCATTGCCTCCGTAGCTCAGGTGGATAGAGCAAGGGCCTTCTAATCCCTAGGTCGCACGTTCGAGTCGTGCCGGGGGCACTCCGTTTG
>NZ_JCALDG010000050.1:0-11182 GCF_059812735.1 Mycobacterium sp. NGS40 | reverse complement strand
GTTCATCGCCGCCGACCGGTCCGCCTGGGAAGAGCGGCCACTGCAGTCGATTCCACCCGGCGCGCGCACCGCTCCGCCCAGCGCCGACGCCGAGCGGTCGGTCGAGCTGATCGGCCAGCTGGCCACGCTGCGCAAGCCGACCAAGAGTCCCAACCAGCTGGTGCACGGAGACCTCTACGGGACGGTCCTCTTCGTCGGCACCGCCGCGCCGGGGATCACCGACATCACGCCCTACTGGCGGCCCGCGTCGTGGGCCGCCGGTGTGGTCGTGGTCGACGCGCTGTCCTGGGGTGAGGCCGACGACGGACTGATCGAACGCTGGAACGCGCTGCCGGAGTGGCCACAGATGTTGTTGCGCGCGTTGATGTTTCGTCTCGCGGTGCATGCGCTGCATCCCCGGTCTACCGCCGAGGCATTCCCGGGTCTGGCCCGCACGGCGGCCCTGATTCGCCTGGTGCTCTAGTCCGGCGGAAACTCGTAGCGGACTTCGCTGAGCGCCACCCTGCCGTCGACGGACAGCACTCCCTCGGCGCGTAACAGTTCCAGTTGCCGCGTCGTCAGATGCCGGGCCGGTCGCCCGGATGCGGTGATGACCCGGTGCCAGGGCAGGTCGGAGGAGTCGGTGCGCATGATCCAGCCGACGATCCGCGGGCTGGAAAGCCCTGCGACAGCGGCGATGTCGCCGTAGGTGCAGACGCGGCCGGAGGGGATCGCGGCGACCAGTGCGCGCACCCGCTCGACTTGATCCTCGGTCACCGGCGCCACGGTCAGCCGGCCCGCAGCTGTTTGCGGATCAGCGCGGCGACCTCGGCCGGTTTGGCGCCCGGCACCATGTGGTTGCACTCGTAGCTCAGCAATTCGAAATCGGCGCCCAGCCGTTGCTGCAGACCCGCGATGAGCTGCTCGGTGACGTAGGGCGGCGACGTCCACGCCGCGCGCACCAACGTCGTCGGCGTGCCCGCCGGCGGAAGCACGGTGGGACGGGCCAATTCGCTCCAGTAGGACATCATCGCCGGCACGCTCACCCGCCAGCCGTAGCGCCCGCTGGGCAGCTGGACCAGGTGCTCGTCGAGTTCGGCGTCGAGCACGTCCGGATCGACGTCGGCCCAAGAGCCGGTTGCCTTTTCCTGGCGAGCTTCGGCCGGGTCCGGATAGTCGGGCGAGGAGAACATCGCCTCGGCGATCTGCCGCGTCCAGTCGCCGTCCAGGCCCACCGCGGGGTCGAGCAGGAGCAGACCCGACACCAAGTCCGGCCGGTTCGCGGCCAGGTTCATTGCCAGCCCGCCGCCGAACGAGTGGCCGACGACCAGCACCGGCGCCTCGGCCGCCTCGTCCAGCAGCGCGGCCAGCGCAGCGACGTTGGCGTCAATGGTCCACGGCGCAGCCCACGACGACCTGCCGTGGCCGATCAGATCGGGAGCGGCAATGGTGATTTCGGGCAGATGATCGCCCAACTGCTGCCACCGCTGGCCGTGTCCGGTCAGTCCGTGCAGGGCGAGCATCTGCACCGGGCCGTCCGGACCGATGCGGTGTACGTGAAGGTCGGGGGTCACGCGTTGATGATGCCAGGCTCGGGGGACACCGCCGGCCTGGCCGGACCGACTTGTCAGACCCTCGTGATGTCATGCCGGTATGTCGTTGACGTGGGGTGCCGAGGCGAGCGCCGTGCTGGCTCCGGGCGCTCGCGGCGCGATCCGGATCCTGGGCGGTCCGGGTACCGGGAAGAGCAGCCTGCTGGTCGATGCTGCCGTCGCTGCGGTCGACGCCGGTGCCGATCCGGAATCGGTTCTGCTGCTTACCGGTTCGGGACGGATCGGGATGCGCCAGCGCAGTGCTTTGACGATGTCGTTGCTGCGTGCCACCGGCCCGGGTCGGTCCGCGATCCGTGAGCCGGTCGTGCGCAGCGTGCACAGCTACGCCTACGCCGTCCTGCGGCGGGCGGCCGAGCGCGCCGGGGATGCCCCGCCGCGGCTGGTCACCAGCGCCGAACAGGATGCCATCATCCGCGAGCTGCTGGCCGGTGACCTCGAGGGCGAGGGCACCTCCGGATGGCCGGCGCACCTGTGGCCCGCGCTGAGCACCGCGGGATTCGCCACCGAACTGCGAAACCTGTTGGCGCGCTGCGCGGAACGCGGCGTCGACCCGCAAGAGCTACAGCGCATCGGCCGGCTGTGCCGTCGACCGGACTGGACCGCGGCGGGCCGGTTCGCCCAGCAGTACGAACAGGTGATGCTGCTGCGCGCGGCGGTGGGCACCGCGGCGCCGCAAGCCACGACGCCGGCGCTGGGTGCCGCCGAACTCGTGGGCGCCGCCCTGGAGGCGTTCGCGGTCGACGCCGAGCTGCTGGCCGCCGAGCGCACCCGCATCCGGGTCCTGTTGGTCGACGACGCCCAGCAACTCGACCCGCAGGCAGCGCGGCTGGTCCAGCTGCTGGCGGCGGGAAGCGAACTGGCGCTGCTGGCCGGAGACCCCAATCAGGCGGTGTTCGGCTTCCGGGGCGGCGAGCCGGCCGGGCTCCTGGATGGCGATGCCCCCGCGGTGACGCTGACCCGGTCGCATCGGTGCGCACCGGCGGTCGCACGCGCCGTCAGCGGCATCGCGTGCCGGCTGCCCGGCAGCAGCGAGGGACGGCGAATCGACGGCACCGGCGCCGAGGAGGGTTCGGTCCAGCTGCGGCTGGCGGCGTCGGCGCACGCGGAGGCCGCGCTGATCGCCGACGCGCTGCGGCGTGCGCACCTGGTCGACGACGTGCCGTGGTCGCAGATGGCGGTGATCGTGCGGTCGGTGCCACGAGCGGGAACCCGGTTGCCGCGCGCGCTGGCGGCCGCCGGGGTGCCGGTCGCCGCACCCGCCGTGAGCGGGTCGCTGAGCGAGGAGCCCGCGGTGCGGGCGATGCTCACGGTGCTGGCCGCGACCGCCGACGTGCTCGACGGTGACCAGGCGCTGGCATTGCTGACCGGGCCCATCGGTCGCGTCGACCCGGTTTCGCTGCGGCAGCTGCGCCGAACCCTGATGCGCGGCAAACCCGCCGATGCGGCAGGCGGTTTCGGTGATCTGCTGGTGGCCGCGCTGGGGGACGCCGCGCCGCCGACGTCTCGCCCGCTGCGCCGGGTTCGCGCGGTCCTTGACGCCGCCGCGCGCTGCCACCGCGACGGCCAAGACCCGCGCTACACGCTCTGGGCGGCCTGGCAGCGGTCCGGTCTACAGCGGCGCTGGTTGGCGGCCAGCGAGCGCGGCGGCACCGCCGGCGCCCAGGCCACCAGGGACCTGGACGCGGTGACGGCATTGTTCGACGTCACCGATCAATACGTGTCGCGCACCCCCGCGGCGTCGTTGCGCGGTCTCCTCGATCACGTCGCGGCGCTGCAGCTGCCGAGCGTCAAGACCGAGCCGGCATCGACGGCCGAGCAGGTCCAGGTGCTCAGTGCTCACGCCGCGCTCGGACACGAATGGGACGTGGTGGTCATCGCCGGCCTGCAGGATGGTTTGTGGCCCAACACCGTTCCGCGCGGCGGCGTGCTGGCGACACAACGCCTGCTCGACGTCGTCGACGGTGTCTGTCCGGACGCCTCGGTACGGGCCCCGCTGCTGGCCGAGGAACGCCGGCTGCTGGTGGCCGCAATGGGCCGGGCCCGGCGCCGGCTGCTGGTGACCGCGGTCGACAGCGACACCGGTGGGGCGGACGGCGGAGCCGCGCTACCCTCGCCGTTCTTCTTCGAGCTCGGGAAGTGGGCCGATGAAGACGCCGATCATGTTGTAGCGCTGCCCGTTTCGGCCCCGCGCGTATTGTCGACCACCGCGCTGGTCGGCCGGTTGCGGGGTGTCGTGTGCGCACCGGACGGCGCCGTCGACGATGAAACCCGCCATTGTGCGGCAACGCAATTGGCCCGGCTGGCCGCCGCCGGTGTGCCCGGCGCCGATCCGTCCGGCTGGCACGGTCTGACCATGGTCAGCACCAGCGACCCGCTGTGCAACGGCGGCGATACCGTCACGCTGACGCCGTCGACGCTGCAGACACTGACTGACTGCCCGCTGCGCTGGCTGGTCGAGCGGCACGGCGGGACTAACCCGCGCGAGCTGCGGTCCACGATCGGCTCGGTGCTGCACGCGTTGCTCGCCGAATCGGGCAAGACCGAAACGCAACTGCTGGTCGAGCTGGAAAGAGCCTGGGAGCACTTGCCTTTCGAGGCGCGGTGGCATTCGGCCAACGAGCTGACCCGCCATCGCGCCATGATCGAGGCGTTCGTCGAGTGGCGGGCCCGCACCCGGGGCGAACTGACGGAGGTCGGCGTCGAGGTCGACGTCGACGGAGTCCTGGACGCGCCCCGGGCCGACGGCGGCGAAACCCGGCTGCGCGGCCGGGTCGATCGCCTGGAACGCGACGCGGCCGGACGGCTGGTGATCGTCGACATCAAGACCGGCAAAACCCCGGTCAGCAAGGACGACGCCCAGCAGCACGCTCAGCTGGCCATGTATCAGCTGGCGGTGGCCGAAGGCCTGATCCCAGGCGGGGACGAGCCCGGCGGCGCCCGGCTGATCTACGTCGGCAAGAGCGGGACAGCCGGCGCCACCGTCCGGGAGCAGGATCCACTGACACCGGCCGGCCGTGACGAATGGCGCGACCTCGTCACCCGCGCGGCCGACGCGACCGCCGGGCCGCAGTTCGTCGCCCGGCGCAACGACGGTTGCTCGCATTGTCCGGTCCGGCCGTCGTGCCCCGCCCACCTCGACGGGGCGGCATCATGAAACCACGCTACAGTCCGGACGAATTGGCTTGCGCCCTAGGACTTTTCCCGCCGACCGCCGAGCAGGCCGCGGTCATCGCCGCGCCGCCCGGGCCACTGGTCGTGATCGCGGGGGCAGGCGCGGGCAAAACCGAGACCATGGCCGCGCGGGTGGTATGGCTGATCGCCAACGGCTACGCCGACCCCGGCCAGGTGCTGGGATTGACGTTCACCCGCAAGGCCGCCGGACAGCTGCTGCGCCGGGTCCGTTCCCGGCTGGCCCGGTTGGCCGGTATCGGGTTGGGCGCTGCCAGCCCGGGGATCCTGGAGTCGGCGGGCAGCCCTGCTGTCAGCACCTATCACTCGTTCGCGGGCTCGCTGCTGCGCGACTATGGGCTGCTGCTGCCGATCGAGCCCGACACCCGGTTGCTCAGCGAGACCGAACTGTGGCAGTTGGCCTTTGACGTGGTGAACGGCTACGGCGGGCAGCTGCATACCGACAAGTCACCGGCCGCGATCACCTCGATGGTGCTGCGACTGTGGGGCCAGCTCACCGAGCACCTGGTCGACACCGACCAACTCCGTGACACCCACCTCGAGCTGGAGCGGCTGGTGCATGCCCTGCCCGCCGGTCCCTACCAGCGCGACCGCGGGCCGAGCCAATGGCTACTGCGGCTGCTGTCCGCTCAAACCGAACGCACCGAGCTGGTACCGCTGCTCGACGCGTTGCAGGAGCGGATGCGCACCGCGAAGGTCATGGACTTCGGTGTGCAGATGGCCTCGGCGGCAAGGCTTGCCGCGAATTTCCCGCAAGTCGGCGAGGACCTGCGCACCCGCCACCGGGTGGTGCTGCTCGACGAGTACCAGGACACCGGGCATGCCCAGCGCGTCGCGTTGTCGGCCCTGTTCGGCGGTGGCTGCAATGTTCAAGACGACGGGCTGGCGCTGACGGCGGTCGGCGATCCGGTTCAGTCGATCTACGGCTGGCGCGGAGCTTCGGCAACCAACCTGCCCCGGTTCACCACCGACTTCCCGCAATCCGACGGCACTCCCGCGCCGGTGCTGGAGCTGCGGACCAGCTGGCGTAACCCGCCCAGCACGCTGCACATCGCCAATGCCATTTCGGCGGAGGCACGACGCAGGTCGGTGGCGGTGCACGCCCTGCGATCCCGGCCCGACGCCCCGCCCGGCACGGTCCGCGCCGCGCTGCTTCCCGACGCGCAGGCTGAACGAGAGTGGATCGCCGACCACCTGCACGAGCACTACCAGCGAGCGCGTGCCGACGGCGTCAACCCGCCGACCGCCGCGGTGCTGGTGCGGCGCAACGCAGATGCCGCACCCATCGCCGATGCCCTTCGCGCGCGCGGGATCCCGGTCGAGGTCGTCGGGCTGGCCGGCCTGCTGTCCATCCCGGAAGTGGCCGAACTGGTGGCGATGCTGCGCCTGGTCGCCGATCCCACGGCCGGCGCGGCGGCGATGCGGGTACTGACCGGGCCGCGCTGGCGCCTGGGCGGCCGGGATGTCGCCGCACTCTGGCAGCGTGCCGCGTCGCTCGGCGCGGGGCGACCCGCCGACGCGTCCTCGGCCGAGTCGATCGCGATGGCCGCGGGGCCCGACGCCGACACCGCGTGCCTGGCCGACGCGATCGGTGATCCCGGTCCGGCCACCGCGTATTCGGTTGCGGGGTATCAGCGCATTGCCGCGCTGGGCGCCGAGCTGAGCGCCCTGCGTGGCCACCTGGGTCACTCGCTACCCGACCTGGTCGCCGAGGTGCGGCGGGTGCTGGGTGTCGACTGCGAGGTCCGTGCCGCCGCGGGCCATGGCGGTTGGGCCGGCGCCGAACACCTCGATGCCTTCGCGGACGTGGTCGCCGCTTACGCGGAACGCACTTGCGCGACCGACGTTTCGGCGACGGCGTCGGTGCTGGGGCTGCTGGCCTATCTGGACGCCGCCGAGATCGTCGAAAACGGTTTGGCGCCTGCGCCGTTGACGGTCGCGAGGGATCGGGTCCAGGTGCTCACCGTGCACTCCGCGAAGGGCCTGGAGTGGCAAGTGGTCGCGGTGGCCCACCTGTCCGGCGGAACGTTCCCGTCGACCGCGTCGCGCAGCAGCTGGCTGACGGACGCGGCCGAGCTGCCGCCGTTGTTGCGCGGCGATCGGGCCTCGGCGGGCTCGCTGGGCATCCCGGTGCTGGACCTCTCCGACGTCACCAATCGAAAGCAGCTGTCGGACAAGATTGCCGAGCATCGGCGGCAGCTGGAGCAGCGGCGCGTCGACGAAGAGCGCCGATTGCTCTACGTCGGGATCACCCGGGCCGAGGACACCCTGCTGGTCTCCGGTCATCACTGGGGGCCCACCGGAATCAAACCGCGCGGGCCGTCGGACTTCCTGCTTGAACTCAAGGACGTCATCGACCGGTCGGCCGCGGCCGGCGAGCCCTGCGGCGTGGTGGAGCAGTGGGCACCGGCGCCCGCCGACGGTGAACGGAACCCATTGCGCGACAATGCAATCGAAGCGATATGGCCCGCCGATCCTCTTGCCTCTCGTCGTACCGACGTCGAACGTGGAGCAGCGCTGGTGGAAGCGGCGATAGCGGCCCCGGCCACACAGTGTGTGGACATCGACGGCTGGGGTGCCGACGTCGATGCGTTACTGGCCGAGCGTGCTCGCTGCGAACGACGAGTGCAACGCGCCCTGCCCAGCCAGTTGTCGGTCAGTGGCCTGGTGGACCTGGCCCGCGATCCCGAGGGCGCGGTGCGGCGGTTGGTGCATCGCCTGCCGACGCGTCCGGATCCGCATGCATTGCTGGGCAACGCCTTTCACTCCTGGGTGCAACAGTTCTACGGAACCGAATGGCTCTTCGACCTCGGCGACCTGCCGGGTGCGGCGGATGCCGATGTCGGCCATACCGAAGAATTGGCCGCGCTGCAGGAGGCATTCACCCGATCGCGGTGGGCCGCCCGCACGCCCATCGCCGTCGAGGTCCCGTTCGAGATGCCGATCGGCGACACCGTCGTGCGCGGGCGCATCGACGCCGTCTTCGCCGAACCCGACGGCGGCGCCACGGTCGTGGACTGGAAGACCGGCGAACCGCCGCGGGGTTCCGAGGCGATGCGACAGGCCGCCATTCAGCTCGCCGTCTACCGCCTGGCGTGGGCGGCGTTGTCCGGATGCCCGGAGTCCTCGGTGCGCACCGCGTTCCATTACGTACGCACCGGCGCCACCGTGGTCCCCGACGAATTGCCCGATCTCAGCGAGCTGGCGCGGCTGGCCCCGCACGGGGAGCGTGATGTCGCCGTCTGAGGCGATCAAGTGTCTGTCGACCGGCGATCGTGGTTACATGTGAGTCGTGCGTGTGGCGTGCGGTGTTGGCCAGCCAATGATGGACCGCTGTGCCCAAGGGTAGCTTGCGACGGCTGAGAGGTCTCGACGAAAGACTGACCACCCAGCCCGGTCACCTGCTGGTCGGCGTGCTGCGTATCCCCGAAGACCACGGCAGCCCCGCTCGCGTCATCACCCGCCGGCTGATCATCGCGCTGCTGGTGTTGTTCGGTGCCGCCCTTGTCGTTTACCTCGACCGCAACGGGTACCGCGACGTGCGCGGCGGGCGGCTGACGTTCCTGGACTGCCTGTATTTCTCGGCGGTCTCGCTGTCGACGACCGGTTATGGCGACATCACACCGATTACCGAAACCGCGCGGCTGGTCAACACCGTTGTCTTCACCCCGCTGCGCATCGCGTTCCTGGTCGTGTTGGTCGGAACCACGCTCGAGGTGCTTTCCGAGCGGTCCCGGCAGGGGTGGAAAATCCAGCGTTGGAGGAGCAGAGTGCGTAACCACACCATCGTGATCGGGTACGGCACCAAGGGCAAACGTGCCGTTGCCGCCCGGGTCAGCGACGAGGCCGCTCAGGGCGAAATCGTCGTCGTCGACACGGATCGCAGCGCCCTCGAGCACGCGACCACCGCCGGGCTGGTCACGGTGCACGGCGACGGCACCAAGTCCGACGTACTGCGGCTGGCCGGTGCGCAGCACGCCTCGTCGATCATCGTGGCCACCAACCGTGACGACACCGCCGTGCTGGTGACCCTGACGGCACGCGAAATCGCGCCCAAGGCCCGAATTGTGGCCGCCATCCGGGAAGCCGAGAATTCGCACCTGCTGCAGCAATCGGGCGCGGACTCGGTCGTCGTCTCCTCCGAGACCGCCGGCCGGCTGCTCGGTCTGGCCACCACCACGCCCAGCGTGGTGGAGATGATCGAGGACCTGCTCACGCCGGACGCCGGGCTGGCCATCGCCGAACGCGAAGTGGAGGCGAGTGAGGTCGGCGGATCGCCGCGTCACCTGCGCGACATCGTGCTGGGAGTCGTGCGCGACGGACATCTGCTGCGCATCGGTGCACCCGAAGTCGATGCGATCGAGGCCACCGACCGGCTGCTGTACATCAAAAACGCGGGGCATTAGTGACGATCGCAAGCGCGGCGAAGCCGGGCGCGGCGAGTCGGCACCGGGAGGCATAGCGTGGACTTTCAGCTGAGCAGTGTTCCGCTGCTCTCGCGCGTCGGCGCCGACCGGGCCGATCAGTTGCGTACCGATGTCGACGCGGCCACCGTCGGATGGGCAGACGCGGCGGTGCTGCGGGTGGATTCGCGCAACCAGGTGCTGGTCGCCAACGGCCGGGTGGTGCTCGGTGCGGCGGCCGAACTGGGCGAAAAGCCGCCGCACGACGCTGTTTTCCTTGGCCGCATCGAGAACGACCAGCACGTCTGGGCCATCAGGGGAGCGCTGCAGGCACCCGCGGACCCGGACGTCCAGACCGAGGTGGTGAACCTGCGCAGCCTCGGCCCGATCTTCGACGACACCAGCAGCCAGCTGGTGGCGTCGGCGGTTGCGCTGCTGAATTGGCATGACCGGGCGCGGTTTAGCGCGGTGGACGGCTCCCCGACGAAACCGGCCCGGGCGGGCTGGTCGCGGGTCAACCCCGTCACCGGGCACGAAGAGTTCCCGCGGATCGACCCGGCGGTCATCTGTCTGGTGCACGACGGTGGCGACCGCGCGGTACTGGCCCGCCAGGCGGTGTGGCCCGAGCGAATGTTCTCTCTGCTGGCCGGATTCGTCGAAGCCGGAGAGTCTTTCGAGGTCTGCGTGGTCCGCGAGATCCGCGAGGAAATCGGCCTGAACGTCACCGATGTTCGTTACCTGGGCAGCCAGCCGTGGCCCTTTCCTCGTTCGCTGATGGTCGGTTTCCACGCGTTGGGCGACCCCGACCAGGAGTTCTCGTTCAACGACGGTGAAATCGCCGAGGCGGCCTGGTTTACCCGCGACGAGGTGCGCGCGGCACTTGCCGCCGGCGACTGGAGCAGTTCAGCAGACTCGAAACTGCTTCTGCCAGGCTCGATTTCGATTGCGCGGGTGATCATCGAATCCTGGGCGGAGCTCGACTGACGCGCTAGTTGATGCGATCGGTGATGATCTTCAGGACGGAATTCGCGATCTGATCCGAGGCTTCAAGACCCACCACGCCGACCGACACCAGCACCGCCGACTCGGTGCGGTACAGGTGGCTCCATTGGTCGGCGCTGAGTCTCAGGGTCGAGGGATCGGGTTTGTCGAAAGCGAAGGCGTAGTTGGGGTCGTGTAGGGCAACACACGCCCGCAGCGACGATTCCAGCTGACGCAACGCGTTCTGCGCCGCATCGGGGGTCGCGTATCGTGCGGCCGCCTGAGTGACTCCGTTGACCATCGCATTGCCGCCTGGCTGTATGTCGTCGGTGACCCCGTGATAGCCCGCGCTGCGGAACTCCGTCCAGTTGCTGCCGAAGGTGAGCTCGTTGTGTCCCACTGCCCGGCACGGCGCGGGAGCGCTGGCATCGGAGGGGGCCGGCTTATGTGTGTCCACCTTGGCGCGCGGCCTCAGATCGTCCGTCTTGGCGATTTGTCGGACCTCGTCGATGCTGACAATCATGTCGTCGACGTGCGTGGCGGTGTGGGATTTGGACGGGGTGCTCGAATGCGAGCAGCCCGCCATCACCAGCATCGTGCAGCAGGCGATGGCGGCCGGCCAGAATCCGCGCCCGGAATTCGATCCCATGTGTTCCGATGGTAGGGCGCTCCGCTGCGCCGCTGCGGCCAAGCGTGCGTGTTCAGGCCGAGTGCTTAACCGGCGACCTCAGCCAGCTTCGCTTTCACCTCGGCAGCACTCGGGTTGGTCAGCGTCGATCCGTCGGCGAACTTGACCGTCGGCACGGTCTGGTTGCCGCCGTTGACCGAACCGACGAATTCGGCGGCCGCCGAATCGTGTTCGATGTCGACAGTCTCGTAGGGGATTCCGTTGGACTTGAGCACGGTCATGAGCCGGTGGCAGTAGCCACACCATGACGTGGTGTAGACGGTAATCGGAGCGTTGCTCATAACCCGATAACGTAGCCCGCCGACGATGCGTTCCGTGTAGCGGGCGCT